>NZ_AZSV01000047.1:0-35234 GCF_000582595.1 Pseudomonas sp. BAY1663 | reverse complement strand
GCTCGCCGGCCAGCTGCCGGGTCGGGGGTTCGATGCGTTCCGGAGCCGGTTCGGGGCGCTCGCGGATCGCCAGCCAGGCGGCGCCAGCCAGCGCGGCGGCCAGCACCCGGTAGACCAGCGAGGCCAAATCGAAGCCGACCAGTTCGCCGCCATCCAGCCAGAGCGACACCAACCGCCCGAGCACCAGTGCCGTCATGGTGATCATCAGCATCACCAACGCCGGCCGGGCCCGCTCGGGCGCCCGCGTCGCCCATAGCAGAAACAGCGCCAGCCCCAGCTGCAAGCCTCCGTAGTAGACACGCATGTGGCTGACCGAGGCGCCCTCCATGAGCAACATGCCGTTCAGGTTCGCCATCTCGTAGGGGCGCAGCCAATAAGCCAGGCTGAAGCTGACCATTACCAGCGCCTGCACAAGCAACACGCAACGGGCAAAACGCATCGAAAACTCTCCTGATGTGCGACTCGGCATCCCGATAGGCATCGGACTGCTCCAAGCGGCGGTTGGTTCGCCTGCGCCGGCCGTCGGAAGCCCCGTGGCATGTGACAAACACTCACAGATCAGCCCTTGGGTTGGCCGCTGGGCGGGCGTTATCCTGCCCACCTCGCTTGTCGGAGTAGCCTTATGCGCCGTTTCCTGCTTCTGCCCACCCTGCTCGCCGGTCTCGCCCAGGCGGCCGAGCCGATCGCTATCGATGTCTACCGCGACCCCAACTGTGGCTGCTGCAGCGCCTGGATCGATCACCTCGAGCAAAACGGCTTCGCCGTCGCCGACCACGTGGTCAACGACATGGCCGCGGTGAAGCTGGAACATGGCGTGCCGCATCGCCTGGGCTCCTGCCATACCGGCGTGATCGACGGCAAGTTCGTCGAAGGCCACGTGCCGGCTGCCGACATCCTCAAGCTGCGCGCCCAGCCCGACCTGATCGGTGCCGCGGTGCCCGGCATGCCGCTCGGCTCGCCGGGCATGGAAATGGGCGAGCACAAGGATGCCTACCAGGTGATCGGCGTCAGCGGGCAAGGCCAGGAGCGCGTGATCGCCGAGTACCCGGGCAACTGATCGATCCAGCGCCTGTCACGACTGCAGCTTTTTCGCGCCGAACGGGTCTGAGTGGAAAACAGCGGCCGCTTCGCTACGGCCGCGCTCTCCCGCCAACCGTTTCAGAGGGATAACTCATGCGCTGGAATCGAGCCCGACGCAGCGACAACGTGGTGGACGCCAGGGGCCGCAGCGGCATGCGCCTGGGCGGTGGACTGGGCCTGGGCGGCATCGCCATCGTCGTGGTGATCGGCCTGCTCTCCGGCCAGGACCCACTGCAGATTCTCGGCCAGTTGGCCAATCAGACCGGCACCAGCGTCTCCCAGCAGGACCAGCGGCCCAGAGGCGACGATCCGCAGGTGGAATTCGTCCGCGCCGTGCTCGGCGACACCGAAGATACCTGGCGCGCCCTGTTCCAGCAGGGCGGCGCGCAGTATCGCGATCCGACCCTGGTGCTGTTTCGCGGCGGTGTGAACTCGGCCTGCGGTTTCGCCAGCTCGGCCGTCGGCCCCTTCTACTGCCCAGGCGACCAGCAGGTGTACCTCGACCTGCAGTTCTTCGACGACATGGCCCGGCGCTTCTCCGCCGCCGGCGACTTCGCCCAGGCCTACGTGATCGCCCACGAGGTCGGCCACCACGTGCAGACCCTGCTCGGCGTCTCGCGGCAGATGCAGGCCGCCCGCCAGCGCGGCGCACGGATGGAGGGCGACAACGGCCTGCTGGTGCGCCAGGAGCTGCAGGCCGACTGCTTCGCCGGCGTCTGGGCCTACCACGCGCAGCAGCGCCACGACTGGCTGGAGGAAGGCGACCTGGAGGAAGCGCTGAACGCCGCCAACGCCATCGGCGATGACCGCCTGCAGCAACAGAGCCAGGGCCGCGTGGTCCCCGACGCCTTCACCCACGGCACCTCGGCGCAGCGCGTACGCTGGTTCCGCGGCGGCTTCGAGCACGGCGACCCCGGCCGCTGCGACACCTTCGGCGCGGCACGGCTTTAGCGGCCCGGCCCACTGCCGCAGGGGCTCGGTGTAACGGACTTTTGTGAAGCCCCCCGACCGGGGCGACGCTTTTTCAGCCCCTGGCAGGCCTTCGGCCTGCATCGCCGCGAGGGCGCGCCTCCCACTGGGGCCGGCGTGCACCGGCTGCTTTTGTGGGAGGCCCGACCCCGGGGCGATGCTCTTGGGCTTCTGGCAGGCCTTCGGCCTGCATCGCCGCGAGGGCGCGCCACCTACAGATTCGCGGGGCGCTCGCTGTTCGGGTGGGGGGCCCGACCCGGGGCGATGCCTTTGCGCTTCTGGCAGGCCTGCTGCCTGCATCGCCGTAAGGTCGCGCCTCCTACAGGTTCGCGGGGCGCTCGCTGCTCGGGTGGGGGGCCCGACCCGGGGCGATGCCTTTGCGCTTCTGGCAGGCCTGCGGCCTGCATCGCCGCGAGGTCGCGCCTCCTACAGGTTCGCGGGGCGTTCGCTGCTCGGGTGGGAGGCCCGACCCGGGGCGATGGTTTTTAGGCCTCAGGTCCCGAACAACCCACCACGCAGCGCATGACAATCACGCGCATACAGGTCGCACAGCTCCGGCCACGGGTTCTCCGGCACGTTGACCAGCACGCCATGGGCGCCGGCGGCGCGGGCGCATTCCAGGTCGAAGCGGTAGTCGCCGACCATCGCCATTTCCCGCGGATCGACGCCCCAGCGCTCGGCCAGCTGCAGCAGGCCGCCCGGGTGCGGCTTGGGTGGCGCCTCGTCGCGGCCGAGAATGTCCTCGGGCAGGAAACAGTCGCCCAGACCCACCGCCTGCAGGGTCACCAGCGCCAGCTCGTGGGCGTTGCGGGTGAGCACGCCGAGGCGGCAATCGCGCTCGCGCAACAGCTGCAGCAGCTCGCGGGCACCGGCCGCCGGCCGGGCCGCATAGGCCAACTCGCGCTCATGCTCCAGCAGCCAGGCGCGCTTGGCCGCCGCCTCGTCGGCAGGGAGCGCGGCCAGGTGGTGGAGGATGTCGTCCTCCGGCGGAATGTCCAGGGCGCGGCGGATCGCGGCGAAGTCATGCACGGCGATGGTCAGCGTGCCATCCATGTCGAACACCCAGTGCCGCACCTCGGCAATCTTCACATCCAGTCCTCGCGCACGCGGATCAACCCTTCCTGGGCCACCGAGGCCACCAGTTGGCCCTCGCGGTTGAAGATGTTGCCACGGGCGAAGCCGCGGGCATTGCCGGCCCAGGGGCTGTCCATGGCGTAGAGCAGCCAGTCGTCGACCGGCGACTCGCGGTGGAACCAGATCGCATGGTCCAGGCTCGCCAGCTGGATGAACTTGCTCCAGGAACTGACTCCGTGGGGCTGCAGCGCGGTACCGATGAAGTTGAAGTCCGAGGCATAGGCCAGCAGGTACTTGTGCAGCGCCGGGCTGTCCGGCAGCGTGCCGTCGGCACGGAACCAGATATACCGCACCGGCTCCATGGGCTGCGGGTTGGCCGGGTCCGCCAGCGTGACGGGACGGATCTCGATGGGCTTGGGCCGGCGCAGCTTCTCCATCACCCGCTCCGGCACCATCGGCGACAGCTTGTCCAGCAGCTCCCACTCGCTGGGCAGGTCGTCGGGGCCGATCACGTCGGGCATCGGCAACTGGTGTTCGTAGCCGCTCTCCTGGGCCTGGAACGAGGCGATGCAGGTGAAAATGGTCTGGCCTTTCTGGATCGCACTGACCCGGCGCGTGGTGAAGCTGCCGCCATCGCGTACGCGGTCGACGTCATACACCACCGGCTGGTGCGAATCGCCCGGGCGCAGGAAGTAGCCGTGCAGCGAATGCACATGGCGTTCCGGGACGACCGTCTGGCTCGCGGCGGAAATCGCCTGACCGAGCACCTGCCCGCCGAACAGTTGGGGAAAACCGAGGTCCTGGCTGGTGCCGCGGAAGAGATTTTCCTCGATGCGTTCCAGCGTCAGCAGATGGACCAGGGCGTCGAGTATCTGGGTCATTTGCAGCTTCCTTGAATAAGGGGACGGAGCAGGCGCGCAATGTTACGGGCTTCGCCTGCGCGGGTCAGCCTCCGCGCCAATCGCTGCGGCACTGTCGATAAAATAGCTGGCGCCGCAAGGGATGTCCCGGTGGCAAGCCGGGATGGTCGAAATCGCCCGCTGTATCGGCCTGCATGCCGAGCGCCTCGAGCAGCTGACGGGAGGGTTCGTTGAGCTGCGCGGTATAGGCGATCACCTCCGGCAACTCGAGGCGCTCGAAGGCGCAGGCCAGCACCGCCCCAGCCGCCTCGTAGGCCAGGCCCTGCCCCCATTGCGCGCACGCCAGCCGCCAGGCGAGTTCCACCGCCGGCGCGAACGGCAGCTGCGACGCGCTCCAGGCCAGCCCGCAAAAGCCGATGAGCGCCCCGCTGTCCTTGCGCTCCATCACCCACAGGCCGAAACCGTAGCGCAGGAAGTGCAGCCGGCAGTGCACCAGCAACGCCGCGCTCTCGTCGCGCGACAGGGGAGCCGGCAGGTAGCGCATCACCTCCGGGTCGGCACAAATCTGCGCCAGCGGGTCGAGGTCCTCGTCATGCCAGCGGCGCAAACGCAGGCGCGGCGTTTCCAGCTCGATCCGTTTCTCCGCCATCCCTGCTCCTTGAGCGTGCCGACTGCCTGCCGGCATACTCCGGCGCATTACCCGCCTCGTCGAACTCGCATCGTTCATGTCGCTGCCCCTGGTCTACCACGACGACTACAGCCCGCCCCTGCCGTCAGGCCATCGCTTCCCCATGGAGAAGTTCCGCCTGCTGCGCGACCACCTGGTCGCCAGTGGTTTGACCACGGACGCGGCACTATTGCGCCCCGAAACGTGCAGCCGCGAGGTCCTCGCCCTCGCCCACGATGCCGATTACGTCGAGCGCTACTGCAGCGGCGACATGAACCGCGAGCAATTGCGCCGCCTCGGCCTGCCCTGGAGCCCGCAGCTGGCGCAGCGCACGGTGCGCGCCGTGGGTGGCTCGCTGCTCGCCGCCGAACAGGCACTGCAGCACGGCCTGGCCTGCCACCTGGCCGGCGGCACCCACCATGCCCATCGCGACCATGCCTCGGGCTTCTGCATCTTCAACGACCTGGCGGTGATCGCCCTCTACCTGCTGGAAAGCGGGCGCGCCAGCCGCGTGCTGATCTTCGATTGCGACGTGCACCAGGGCGACGGTACCGCGCGCATCCTGGAAAACGTGCCCGACGCGGTCACCGTCTCGCTGCACTGCGAGAAGAACTTCCCGGCCCGCAAGGCCCATAGCGACTGGGACATCCCGCTGCCGCCGGGCATGGGCGACGCGGCCTACCTCAAGACGGTGCACGACACGCTGAACTACCTGCTGCCGATCTACCAGCCGGACCTGGTGCTCTACGACGCCGGCGTCGACGTGCACCGCGACGACGCCCTGGGCCTGCTCGCACTCAGCGACGCCGGCCTGACCGCGCGCGACAGCGCCGTGCTCGACCACTGCCTGAGTCGCGACATCCCGGTGGTCGGGTTGATCGGCGGCGGCTACGACAAGGACCGCGCCCTGCTCGCCCGCCGCCACGCCCAGCTGCATTTCAGCGCCGCCGCGGCCTGGCGGCGCTACGGGCTGGGCTGAACAGCCGCTACAATGCCCGCCCCGCACCGCCAGGCCCGAACCATGCTCCCGACCGCCCCGCCTTCCCGTATCGCCATCATCGGCGGTGGCCCCGCCGGCCTGATGGCCGCCGAAGTGCTGAGTCAGGCCGGCGCAACGGTGGACCTGTACGACGCCATGCCCTCGGTGGGCCGCAAGTTCCTGCTGGCCGGCGTCGGCGGCATGAACATCACCCATGCCGAGGCGTTCCCCGCCTTCGTCGGCCGCTACCGCGAACGGGCCGGCGCGCTGCGCCCGTGGCTGGAAGCCTTCGATCCGAACGCCCTGCGCGAATGGATTCACGGCCTGGGCATCGACACCTTCGTCGGCAGCTCCGGCCGCGTCTTCCCCACCGACATGAAGGCCGCGCCGCTGCTGCGCGCCTGGCTCAAGCGCCTGCGCGACAGCGGCGTACAGATCCATACCCGCCGGCGCTGGCTGGGCTGGGACGAGCACGGCGCGCTGCGTATCGCCGGCCCGGAAGGCGAAAGCCTGCTCGCCCCGGACGCCACCCTGCTCGCCCTGGGCGGCGGCAGCTGGGCGCGGCTGGGTTCCGACGGCGCCTGGGTGCCGTTGCTACAGGCCCGCGGCATCGCCATCGCCCAACTACGGCCGGCCAACTGCGGCTTCGAAGTGGCCGGCTGGAGCGCCCACCTGCGCGAACGCTTCGCCGGCACCCCGCTCAAGACCGTCACCCTCGCGCTGCCCGGCGATACCCCGCGCAAGGGCGAATTCGTCCTGACCGCCACGGGCATCGAAGGCAGCCTGGTCTATGCGCTGTCAGCGCCGATTCGCGAGCGCATCGAGCAACAGGGCTCGGCCACCGTGCTGCTCGACCTGCTGCCGGACCGCTCGCAACAGCAGATCGCCACCGCCCTGGCCAAACCGCGCGGCTCGCACTCCATGGCCAAGCACCTGCACCGCCACCTGCGCCTGGATGGCGCCAAGGCCGCCCTGCTGCGCGAACTGACCGACGCCGATACCTTCCGCGACCCGCAAGCCCTGGCCGCCGCGATCAAGGCCCTGCCCATCCCCCTGCTCCGCCCGCGCCCATTGGACGAAGCCATCAGCAGCGCCGGCGGCGTACCGTTCGAGGCACTGGACGCCAACCTCATGCTGCGCCAACTGCCCGGCGTGTTCTGCGCCGGCGAAATGCTCGATTGGGAAGCACCGACCGGGGGTTACCTGCTCACCGCATGTTTCGCGACGGGGAAGGCAGCGGCCGAGGGGGTGTTGCGGTGGTTGGGTGGGCGCCCGCTTCGAAGGTAATCCTGCATCGCAAGCCGATCAGGTGGGCTGTGCACTACAGATCAAACAGGTAACCCAGGATGGCGGCTGCCGAAGCCACGGCGGAGATCGCGATAGCCGACTTGGATGTGAGCAACCGGAGAAATAGCTGCCTGTTTTGCCGGCGTATCTCGCGCAGCACACTGGCGGCTTCCGGATGTATGTCTTCCAGAAAATGCCGGCTGCTGTAAATCAAGCGCCTCGCCTGCTGCATTTCGCTCACATTGAGACAGGCGATGGAGAAAATGGCGTTGCCGTCGCAATCGACGCCGACATTGAAAACGTAAGAATCCAGCCCATGCCGCCGCAGGGCCGTATTCAGGTACTCGGCAAGCACTTCTTCCTTGAAGTCCAGCAGTGTGTACATGCGTTTCTCCCAACGCGTTCCTGATTCCAAAGGATCACTGGAATCAGTCGACTCTTATTGCACCTGACCAGTTGGTTTCAACTTGGCTCGCAGGTGGGTCTTACGCAGAATCTTGCCATCGGAAGCGCGAACCTTATAAAGGACACCGTCCTTCAGCAGGAAGGTGATATCGGGCATCGCCAGGATGATATTGCCGATCAATGGGCCATTCTCAGTGCTCACTTCCTGCTCTGTTTCCAGTCCCAGCAATTGCTCCTCATCGACGCTCAATGACTTCGCCACCACCGAGAAAGCAGCTTGCTTGCCGGGGTTATAAGCGATCCAGTAAGGAGCGGTTACCAAGAAAAAGAGCCCCATTGATACGCACCAGATGAGTATGAATTGCAGGAACGAGTGCAGATTCCGCTTGGCCCGAATCACGATGGCCATCACCGGCAAGGTGATGCCCGTACTGACAGCGGCGACGGCTATTTGGCCGGAGAGAGTCATGTTCAGGAAGCCGACGTAGCCGAAGGAAAGCAGGTCGGAGAACGTAAAGGCGACTTCCGTCCGACTAATGCCAAATTGCTGCAGCAGGCCGACATAACGCATGTAGCCCAGCACTACTAGTGCCGCATTAACCACTGCAACCATGACGGCAGCGAGCTTGAGAAATTGCTCAAGGTTGAGGGGCATGCTGCTGAACGTCTTTTCTGCCGCTAATCCACCAGAGACCGATGGAGCCGCAGCCGTCACCACCACTGGAGGGCTGGCGAATTCGATTCGAACGGTCTTATCCCTTCCCCAGAACATCTTCATTTCCCTTTATCGAGGTCGCCACGCTAGCCCGGAAGGGCCGACACACGAAGCTTACATATGGCTTTGCTCAAACGGTGGATCGGAGCGATCCTCAAACCTGCAAACTTCAGCAGCCCAGACACCATCGACCGGCACCAGGCCGCTGCACAAATATTCCAGAATCCCCGCTCGCCTTGGTCGAAAATGAAGTCGAATAGGCTTTACCTTCCCAAGCACGCCGCGCGTTTCCGGAGCCGCCATGGGTACGCATGACTGGATCGATCTGAAGAAGGATGCCGAGACCGGCATCGAGACGATCCGTGCCCATTTCGAAGGCCACGCCTACGACCCGCACTTTCACGAAAGCTACCTGATCGGCTTCACCGAGCAAGGCATCCAACAGTTCCACTGCCGCCGGGAACTGCACAGCAGCACGCCGGGGCAGGTGTTCCTGCTCGAGCCCGGCGAGATCCATGACGGCCACGCCCCGGCCCAGGGCGGCTTCACCTATTCGATGCTGTATCTGGACCCGCAGTGGATCGAGCGCGAGCTGCGGGCCTTGTTCGAGGATGCGCCGAACCAGTGCCAGCCGGCGTTCGCCAAGACGCTGGCGAGCGAGCCGGCACTGGTGGCGGTCATCGCCGATGCCTTTCAGGCGTTGCAGGGCAGGGAGCTGCGCATCGTGCGGCAAGCGGCGCTGGATGCGCTACTGGGCACGCTGGCGCGGCATCTGTCCTGGCGCCCCCGCGACGTATCCGATCCCCGGTTGCCGATGGTGGCGCTGCGGGCGCGGGATTACCTGCATGCGCATGCGGATCAGGACCTGGGGCTGGACGATCTGGCAGCGGTGACCGGCGTGGACCGCTTTCGCTTGTCACGGGCCTTCAAGGCGGCCTTCGGCCTCGCGCCGCATGCCTACCTGGTCCAGCTTCGCCTGGCCAAGGCCCGGCAACTGCTGGCAGCCGGACAGCCGCCAGCACAGGTCGCCATGACGCTCGGCTTCGCCGACCAGAGCCATCTGGGCCGCTGGTTCCGGCGTGCCTACGGGCTGACACCGGCGCATTACCGCAGGCGCTGCTCGAATCTTCCAGACGCTTGAAAGGAGCCAGGGCAACAATCGCTCGTCAGCCACGAACGAGTCCTGCCCATGCCCAGCACCACCACCGCAACCCCTCTCGATCAGCCCTTCGCCTCGCACACCACGACGAGGAGTGCACGATGAGCCAGTGGCTGCCATTCGCACTGTTCGCCTTCGTCGCGTCCATCACACCGGGGCCGACCAATATCCTGGTGCTGAGCAACAGCTCGCGCTTCGGGGTGATCGCCGCCGTGCCGATCATCCTCGGCGCGGGCTCGGCCGCAGCCGCCATCGTGCTGCTGGTGGGTCTCGGCGCCGGCGAATGGCTGCTGCGCCATCCGCAGCTGCAACAGTCGATGGCCTGGCTCGGCCTGGGCTGGCTGCTCTACCTGGCCTGGCAGATCGCGACCAGCCCGGCGGACCCACTCCTGGCACCCGCGACCAGCCGACGACTCGGCGCACTCGGCGCCGCCGGCCTGCAACTGGTCAACCCGAAAACCTGGATGATGGCGTTCGCGGTAGTCAGCGTGTTCGCGGGCGCCAATGCGGATGCCGGCCGCTACCTGCTCCATGCCCTGCTGTTCTTCCTGATCGCCCTACCCTGCCTGGCCACCTGGGCAGTGCTCGGACTGGGCGCGGCTAAGCTGCTGCATTCTGGCGCACGCATGCGACTGTTCAACGAGGCCATGGCGCTGCTGCTGGTGGTTTCGGCGGTGATGAGTCTGTGAGGCACGGCGGGTATGAAAGAGGGAAAGGCCGCGCTGAAGAGAGGGCTAGAAAGATGGCTGCTTTCGCCAGAAACTGCCGCTCATGCGCGTCGTATTGAAGGCCTTTTTCGATTCTCACATAAGCGCTTGGGTGAGCTCAACCAGGCGTCTGCAGCAATCCTCGACGCCTTCGTCTGGAACGTTGGTGACGCCCAGAAGCAAGCCGCTTTGGGCCTGTGTAACGTCGGCGTACCAGATGGATAACGGCAAGGGTGCAAGCCCGACTGCCAATGCCTGTTGGCTGATGCCAACGTCGTCCGTACCTTGCGGCAAGGGCAGCAGCAAGGCCAGCCCCGCCATCGCCTCGGTCGTGGCTGGCAAGCTCAAGGCCCGCTGCAGGGCGGCCAACCGGGCACTATAGGTGCGTTTCATTCTGCGCAGGTGGCGCAGGTAGTGACCCTTGCGCATGAACTCCGCGAGCGCCCATTGGCTGGCGAGCGACGCAGCGGGTGCCAGCGCGGCCGCTGTGTCAGCGATCCGATTGGAAAGGGCTGTCGGCGCCACGACAAACCCCAGGCGCAGGCCCGGATTGATGGTCTTGCTGAACGTGCCGATGTGAATGACCCGGCCTGAACGATCTTGGGAAGCAAGCGCAGGCGCCGCCCGGCCGGCAAGTTGAAGCTCGCTCAGGTAATCATCTTCGATGATCCAGCTACCGTTCTCATTCGCCCATTCCAGCAGGCGAAGGCGCCGTGCCAAGGACAACGTTACTCCCAGGGGGGCCTGCTGTCCTGCGGTGACGACTGCCAAGGCCGCACCCGGCGCACGTTGGATGCCCGCTTCGACGTCCAGTCCGTGTGCATCAACATTGACCGGTACCGATTCAATCCCGGCCATTGAAAGCGCCGTTCGCGTCATTGGATAGCCAGGATCCTCCATCCATGCCGTCGCCCCTCGCAAGCCGAGCGCATGCAGGATCAGCCAAGGCCACCGGAGTAGCCGGAGGTGATAATGACCTGCTCTGGCGCACAGATGAGGCCTCGCGCTACTGCAAGATAGGCGGCGATCTCGCTCCGCAAAGTGGGCTCTCCGCGAGGGTCCGGGTAGCTGACCGGTGCCATTGCAGCCTGGCGGGCAGCGCCCGCGGCGATGCGTGACCACACCTTGTAGGGAAAAACATCCTGTGCGGGAATGCCCGCCTGAAACACCATGGGCGCGTTGCTGAATGGATGCTGATAGAAGTCCGGCAATGGCGAGCGCAGACTGCTGGCGTCAGTCGGTCGGGCCGCGGGCAACGGCTGCGCGACAAAGGTACCCGCAGCGCCGCGGGAAACGATCAACTGCCTGTCGATCAGTCGCTCATAAGCCGCCCGTACGGTGCCACGAGCGACGCCCAGCTGAACGCTGAGGTCTCGCCAGGACGGCAGGCGAGCCCCCGCATACAGGTGCCCCTCGCCGATCGATCTGCCAATGGCTTCAACGATCTGCTCGACCAGCGAAAGCCCCGCCTCCCGGTTGAGTTCAATACGCAAATCTTCCATGCAGCCCTCACTCGCTGGCGTTGACGAAGCAGACGAAATCGACATCAGGCGCACCGATGGTACAGTCAGATTTGCTATTCATGGTCCTTTTTATTGAACCTTTAACCAATATGATGAATCGCAGCGATCCATTTCAAACCCACCAGGGTCCAGGAGTCCCCCTTGCGATCACCATCTCTCCGTTCATTCATCAAGCAATTCGCGGCACCGCTCCTGCTCGGTAGCGCGCTCCTTGTGGCTCACGCCGATGACAGTCTTGACGACGAGGGCGAACGGCGGGCGCGCACCGCCGGCGCTTCGCTGATCGGGCAGCCCGGGCCGGCTGCCGTGCTGGAAACCATCGATGGAAAGAAGATCGAGCTGGCTGAGCTGTACGGTAACAAGCCGGTTTATTTGAAGTTCTGGGCCACATGGTGCGTGCCCTGCCGCCAGCAGATGCCCGGCTTCGAGCAATTGCAACAGACGATGGGCGACAAGGTGCAGGTCATTGCGGTAAATACTGGCTTCAGCGACGACATCGAATCGATCCGTGCATACCGCAAGGAACATGAGTTGACCATGCCGATCGTGATCGATGACGGAAGCCTGGCGGCGGACCTCAACCTGCGGGTAACCCCCCAGCATGTGGTGATCGGCCGAGATGGGCGGATATCCCACATCGGTCACCTCGATGACCAGGCGCTGCATGCCGCGCTGGAGCGTGCAGTATCAGAGCAAACGGCCTCCACCAGTCGCTCGCAGGCCAACGCAGCGCCCGAGACGCCGCAGTTCGCCGTGGGCGACACCGTGACCGACCTGAACATCGAGACCCTGGACGGCCGTCAGGTGCAACTGGGCAAGGGCGACAAGCCGCGCGCGCTGGTGTTCTTCGCGCCCTGGTGCGAGTCCTATCTCGAGCAAAGTCGGCCAGAGACGTCCCAGGCTTGCCTACGCGTACGTAAGGATGTGGACAGCCTGATGGGCCAGGGCGACGTGGAGTGGCTGGGCGTTTCTTCAGGCTTATGGGTCTCGGCCAGCGACTTGCAGGACTACAAGAACACCACGCCCACAGCCCTGCCGCTAGCGCTCGACGAGCAGGACGAGCTGTTTCGTGCCTTCGCCATTCGGGACATTCCGACGGTCGTTCTCCTGGATGCGCAAGGCCGTGTCGCCAATATCCTCAAGCCGCGGGACAGCACGCTCGTAGAGGCAGTCAAGGCGCTGCATTGACCGGTTTCGCCCCGCGGTTACGGGAGGAGGCGCCCTGACGCCTCCTCTCTCTGTTATCCACTCGATACGTTCATCAGGAACCGCATGCCACTGCTATCGCTAAAAAGGCTCCTGCTCTGCTTTTGTCTGTGCGTTATCAATCTGACTGGCTGGGCAGCCGAGATGCCCGGTCCTGACGATGTGTTGATCGCCTCATCGCTGATCGCTGCAACCGAAGCGCCTTCATCTGGATCGACCACCACATTGGCCATCCTCATGGAGCCGCAGGGCGAGTGGCACGGCTACTGGAAGCAACCGGGCGATGTCGGGCTCCCTGCCAGGTTTACCTGGCATCTGCCGGACGGCGTAACGGTGGGTGATCCCGCTTATCCGTTGCCGCAAACGCTGCTGATCGAAGGCCTGATGAACCATGTCTACGAGCATCCCTACGCACTGCTTGTAGACCTGACGCTCGACGACGGCCTGCCGGACGGGACCGCATTGCCAATCCGTGTGGATATGCAATATCTGGCCTGCCGGTATGACGCCTGCGTCCCTGAGCGCGCCTCATTGGAGACAACCTTGCACGTTGGTGACGGCCGCCAGTCTCCGGACGTTGCAGCTCGCTTCGCCAGTTGGCGTCAGGCGCTGCCCAGGCCGCTGGCCGCGCCGGCCAGTTTCAGCGTGGATGGCGATCTCCTACGCCTGCGCGTGCCCCTACCGGCCAGCGTATCGATCCACAATCCCCATCTGTTTTCCGCAACCCGGGGGGCTATCGACAATGTCGCCCCCCAACGCGTCGAGCGACACGACGATGAGCTGATTCTGGAAACTCGCGCGGGTGATCAAGTACCCGATGCTTTCTTGGCCACGCTGAAACTGAGCGACAGCCTTGGCTTGGATATAGACGTGAGGCGCGGCGGCCCGGCAAGCGCGACCGGCAGCGGCTTGAGCACCATCCTGCTTGCGCTGGCCGGGGCGATTGCGGGCGGGCTGTTGCTGAACCTGATGCCGTGCGTCTTTCCTATCCTGAGCCTCAAAGCCATGAGCCTGGCCCGCTCCGGCATCAGCCCGGCCATCGCGCGTCGCGACGCTGTGGCCTACACCAGCGGCGTGGTGCTTGTGTGCATCTTGCTGGGCGCCGTTTTGCTCGTTCTGCGTGCCGCCGGCGCCCAAGTCGGCTGGGCGTTCCAGTTGCAGAACTCAGCCGTGATTCTGAGCCTGATGTTGCTTACCACGGCCATCGCTTTCAATCTGGCTGGGTTGTTCGAGCTGTCAGCGATCAATGCCGGCGCCAAGCTAACCCACCAAAGCGGCGCCAGTGGCGCGTTCTGGACCGGCGCGCTCGCTGCCTTCATCGCCACGCCTTGCTCCGGACCGTTCATGGCAGCAGCCCTGGGCGCTGCGCTGGTTCTACCGACTGCCGCAGCCATGCTGGTCTTCGCCGGGCTTGGCCTGGGGATCGCGCTTCCCTTCTTGATGTTGGGGTTCATCCCCTCGCTGCAACGGCGCCTGCCCAGGCCCGGACCCTGGATGGAAACCTTACGCCGCCTCCTCGCGGTGCCGATGTTCCTGACCGCACTCGCCCTCCTATGGGTACTCGGTCATCAGGTCCCGGCCAATGCGCTGGTCGCATCCCTGGCTGCGCCATGCTGCTTGCACTCGGGCTCTGGCTGACCGGCCTGGAGCAGCAGAAACAGAAACGCAACGCCTGGTTACCCGCCGCGCTTGCACTGATTCTTGCGTTCGGCTTGGGCTGGAGCCAGGTATCCGGGCCAGCCACACCGGCATTGGACGTGCAGCGGCACGCGTTCGACGAGCAGCGGCTGGCCCAACTACGCGCTGACAAGGTACCGGTGTTCGTTTACTTCACGGCTGACTGGTGCATTACCTGCAAGGTGAACGAGCAAGTCGCCATCAACCGTGACGCGACCGCACAGGCTTTTGCCGCTGCCGGGGTTGAAGTGATGCGGGGCGATTGGACCAATGGCGATCCAGTCATCACCTCGTTCCTCGAACGCCACGGCCGCTCAGGCGTCCCGCTATACCTGTGGTACGGAGCGGGTGAAGCCGAACCGCGGCTGCTGCCCCAGATCCTCGGACCGGGCTCGCTGCTCGAACAGGTACAACGGTAAATTGCTGGAGCAACGCTAATTGTCGAAAACATACGAAGGGGTTGTTCATGGAGCAATTGCTCGTCATCCACACCAGCCCACAGGGCAGCGCGTCCTACAGTCGGCAAATGACAGAACGCTTCGTGCATCTCTGGCGCCTTCGATACCCGAGTGGCGAGATCGTCTACCGCGAGTTGGGTAACCAGCCGATTCCACACGTCGATGAGCGCTGGGTCCAGGCCGCTTTCACCCCGCCTGAGGCCCGGGACCATCAACACAAAGATACCCTGGCGCTCAGCGACGAGCTGGTGAGCGAGCTGAAGCAAGCCACACAGATTGTGATCGGTTGCCCCATGCACAACCTGTCGGTGCCCAGTACGCTGAAAGCCTACATCGACCAGGTCATCCGAATAGGAGTGACGACCCGCCTGGTGCCCGGCACACCTGGCAGCCCCTACGCCGGCCTACTGCATGACAAGAAAGCGTACCTGCTGCTTGTGCGGGGCGGTCATGGTTATGAGGAAGGCGGAGCCTACGCGCACATGAACTTCCAGGAACCCTACCTGACCGCAGTACTGGCCATGCTGGGCATTCACGACGTGACGACGGTAAGCCTGGAATACACGGCCATCGGTGGCGATCAATTCGACGAATCCGTCGAACGGGCGAATTCACGTATCGATGCGCTGATGCTTTAAGCACATAGCTATTTGCCGTCACCAGTTGCGCGTGCCGCTTCAGATTCCCTCATCTACTGGATCAGCTTGCCATGGTGAGCGTCTGCTTGCGGCCAAAAGCGGTCGTCGAGTGTTTAGGAAACTAGGGGAGATTCACTGATCTAAACGGCGCACCACGTGTTCGTATCAAATGTCGATAATTGCCCAGCCTGCCTGCTGCAGTGCTGCCCTCCTCTTGGTCTCGGCTTTACCCTCACCCATCGTGCTTTTTCGCATGGCCAGACAGAGCATGTGGGTCGGCCTGGTCATCCCTACGTACATGAGCATCATGCTCTTCTTTGCGACCTCGTTCGGACGCTTAGCAGCTGAGGCTCTGCCTTCGAGCCACGGCAAGAGCTTGTTGACGAAGTGAGTTCGGTTGTACGTTTCCAGAATCAGGGTCGCAGCATGCGTTTTACCCTTCTCGGCGTGAATCGAAGACAACCGTATATTGACGTTCTCAGAACCGACCTCAAACCTGTATGTGTTGAGAAGCGCACCACCGTTGTCACCTGGGTCTTCTACTAGAGGGGCAGTTGACCAGGCGAGATAGGCTTCAGCATCCGCTGCTGCCTGCAGTTGATCAGAAAAGACCAAATCCGCAGCAAGATCCATCAAGCCTGAGGCAACCGTTGCATCCCATTCCGCCTGGGTAATATCAGCGGGGCTGAACAACAGCCGTTCGAGCCATCCGCGATAAGCGGCGACCACTCCAGCACGACCGGCAAGATGCTGTTCGACGCATTGATGACTGCGAGACCTTGCCACAATCGCGTCCCTGGGAAACGCCAGGCGCACCAGGGTTAACAGGCAGGACGCTATCAGTTCCACGCCTAGAGCCGCAGTTGCATCCCTAGCAACATAGCGACGAGCGATATGCACACCCTCTGAAAACGTACGCGGCTTGAACGAAGGCTTATTAACCTCTGACTGATACGGAGCCCAGTAATGCTCAACCGCTTTGGGGAAGTGCTCTGGCTTGTCATTCTCCAGTCGATGTACCGCTCCAACCGCATAGACACCTGATGTCCGGACATCTGCAGGTAGGTGCTGGATCAACAGCTGCCCATAGGCATCCAGGACATTGCTCACGTCGCCATCAGGGAAGACGATGATGGTGTTGGGAGCAAGCTGGTTTGCACCACTCTGCCGTATCCCTACCAGCCGCCAGTGATTGGCAGGTAGGCAAAGGGATTGGCGATGGACGCGATCGACTGATTGAAACGGAAGCTACTAGCGATTTCCATGGTGCTCGATTGATCAGGGAACGGCTCTGGTAGCTCCGCCTCCAATTCGAAGATTTCCTGGTTGGGATCCCCAACCCTGATGACACAAACATCTGGATCCTGACGCGGGAAAACCTTGCTCAAGATGTTGGCCTGCTCATACCGCGTATCTTGCATCTCATCGACCAAAACGCAGGGAAAGCGCGCTCGCAAAGCGCTCGCTACCTCAGGCTCGTCAACCAGCAGAGCATTAGCCAAGACGAACACTTCATCGAAGCAAAAATGCCCTGTCTTCGCTGCATGAGCCATCGCTTTGCAGGCATTTATGTAGGTGTCCGTATGAGACCCGAATTTCAGACTCCAACCGGTTAGCGGGTTGTCGAAATCGACAGTTTTTAAGCGCAAACTTTCCACTTTGATGAACGCCGATTCGAACGTTCTCTTCATGCCCGCGTATTCCCAGGGTTTTAGTGCTTTCCGGCGGGCGGCATGCGTAAGTTCATCGTCGATGGCAGTGAGTGGAATGCCCTTCGAACGCAGCCATGGTGAAGCAAGGAATCGCCCAGTGAAGCCATGGATGGTATCGATGTAATGTGGGTAGCGAAGCAGACGCTGCCCAATCTCCGAGCCTCCCAAGCGATGCTCAATTTCCTCCCGAGCTGCGTTGGTATGTGAAAGAACACAGATACCCTGAGTTCGACTCTTCCAATGACGAGCGAGGATAGCCAGCTTGGCCACCACCAACGTGGTCTTGCCGCTACCAGGGCAAGCAGAGACGTCTAGTGTGCTCATGGATTTCAGGAAGCTACGTCGAGGCTCGTCCAACGCCTCCAGCTTCATGAGTTTGGTGACCCACTCCACATCGCCATCGGTTATCGGATCGATGAGCTGGGCCAGGTTCATTCCTCGCTCTCCTCAACAGCCGCTGAGGTGCCGGCTACCGTGCCCATTGCAACCGGTGTGAGCGTAGACCCCGTCGGCGGTACAGCTGAGCCACTGGTGGCGTATTCAATCGCGTGAATCACAGATTTAGATAGCGAGCCACGCAGAGTTGCCGCATCTAGCTTATTAGCCTCGAAACGCTCTTCTATCAGGTCGATCAGGTGCTGGGCAGTGATGGTTTTGGAGGCTTTCTTGACCAGCTTGTAGACAGCGGAACACCTAGCCTCCTTGGTGGAGTGGGCTGTCTCGATGGCCTGGAATGCGGTTTCAGCGTCACCCAAAAGAGCTGCTCTAGTCACCTTTCCCTGATCAACCTTTTCCTCGTTGATCGCGAGGTAAGCCGCTGCGTGCACTTCCCGCGCAAGACCGGAAAAGGCCAGGTCATATTCGAGTGTCCAGTGGTCAGCAACGAAGGTTCGAACGCACTGCCCGTCGCTTGCCATCCGCTTCTGGCGGTGCTCAGCCATACCGGCTTTTTGCTCTGCAGCAGTCGCGCCGAAATCTCGCACAGCCTTCCAGCGACGGGTAGTACTGTTCCACTTGGGATCTGTTGGCCCCGTTACTAAATCGTGAATCTCAGGCGCGCAGTCAGGCATGACATCCATGTCGGTAATGCAGGCCGTAGGAATGGAGATTTCACCCTTGCTCGTATCTCGGCGCTGCATGATCTTGGAGTAGCGACGCAACCCCACGCCGCCCACATTGATCACCGACACACCATGCTTGGTCAGGTCTTTTCCAAGCCTACGCGCAAGGGCTGGCAGCAGGATCGCCTCAGCATCGCCCTCCACCACTAATAGTCCTTTGGCGAAGAACAATCCTGCCTTCGTGACGTCCAGGAAGCGGCTGAGGAATCGATAGTCATCGGCGCCCAAGCAGGTCTGATCTTCAGCCAGCGAGAACGCGCGCCCTCGATGCATGAGAACAAGATTCTGGATCGGAATCTTTGAGCTCAGATTCGGGCTGTGAGTGGTCAGAATCACCTGAACCGGTCTCAAACCGTCCGCAGGTTTCGCGGCCTTCTCAAGAAACTCCATGAGCTGCAGTTGCCGCTGCGGGTGCAGGTGAGCCTCAGGCTCTTCTACCAATAGAAGCGGCAGGCCGTCTGGCTCCTTTCCAAGCAGGAGGAGCTCGCAGGCCATAAACAGTACGTTGTTTGAGCCCAAACCATAAACGCCCCGGGACTCGCCCGAACCGTGATCAAGCAACCCGAGCTCCAAGCGCTCAAGGATCTGTTTGAGCCTCGCATCCTCGGTACCCCCTTCGCCGAAACTGATACGGCTTGTCAGGGGCTGCCCCACAAGAGAAAGCGGGGCCAGGTAGTTCTGGTTAATGGCATGTTCAGCACTGACGATAGCGCTGTGCTTTCTCACCAGATAGCGCATGTAGTCGCCCATGCCAGCAATGCTCAACGCTTCCGCATCGACGAGGCTAGCAGGCGGGGTCGCGGTATCGAAAGCGCTTCCGACATCGATGCTTGGGAAGCTGCTCAAGACCTGAGAGAGCCGGGAATTTCGGCCTGGCGACATCTCGCGCTCTGCATCACGTAATGGTTTCAAGTACGCAGTGGCGAGCAGAAGACGGGCCCCTGCATCCAGGGACGGCCCTTCCCCATTCTCACCAGAACGCACTGAAATATCCACCCATCTACGGGTTAGAGTTGAGCCTTGGACACGCGTGGCTGACCAATGGATGTGTAGACGACCTACGCCGTTTTTGTAGGTGACATACTCCGCGAACGCTCCCAGTTCGGCCTTACTCAAACCATCTAATGTGCACCTCAGCGTGATGGTGCTGGCCTGAGCTCCGCTGTCATCGATATGGAAGTCTTGGAGTTGAAGCTTCAGGTATTCGGCATCACGGGTTTGCAGTACATACCGGATCGCATCGATGACGGCTGTTTTACCTGCGTCATTTTCCCCGACCAACGCGGTAACACCTGGGTTGAAGGTGACTTCCAAGCCACAGTTAGCCTGGCCAAACTGGCGGAAATTTTCTAGTTTTAAGACGGATAGATACACGATTAGGCTCCCTGTTACTCATGACGAGGCAGGGACGCCTATCTTGGCCGTTTCCGCCAACGCAGTACTCATCCCTGATGAAAGGTAGCTATATGGCATGATTTCGCAGGCGAAACCAATCCCCTGGGATGACTGTCCGCTCCTGGCCGAAAGCTGCCACTGCCATGAGGGTTACTGTGCTGCCTACCAACTTCCATAAGGAATGCCGAAACGCTCGATGTAGCGTTTGGATTTTTCGGATTGCGGGTAGTAGTGTCCACCGGATTTACCTAGATGAGGCCCCAACGGTTCCACCTCAGCCTGGGCACGGGCAACTTTGACGGCGTTGTTGCAACTATCCCGCACCCAAACTTGTACGATCCCACCCGGCGCCAGGTCCAAGTGCATAAGCGCCATGTAAGAAGCGGGATAGTCTGGGGTTTCCGGACAGCGCCGTACGGTCGATGTATGCATGATCTGCCGGGCATCGTCCGGTATGTCTACCCAGACCCGGTAGGTTTGCGGTTCCACGATGGATTGCCAGCGCACAAAGACACGTTTGGGTAAATCAGCACCAACGACCGCTTTGCCAATCCCCGCTGACCCTCCCCACCCCCCCGCCAACCCTTCTTCCTTTTCCGGGGTGCCATTGGCGCTCGGAGCAGTGCCACCGCTTACACGGCGGAATAGCCTGCCATGGATATCTTCCACCTCGACGGTTTCCACCCACACCGTCATATAGGCGGGCTCGCGAAAGCTGATGTTCCACCACGGCGAGTGCGGGTCTCGCTCACCCGACAATGGATCAATGGCTTGGCAGCCACTCAGTAACAAAATGCCCAGCAGGGCTCCTAGAATTCGCATCTCTAGTAATGTTCAGTTCGGTACATGAAGTATGTACGTGCTGTGCACCCACCGTATGGGCATTGATGAATTTCAACTTGCCACAAGAGCGGCTACCAACTTCCATAAGGGATGCCGAAACGCTCGATGTAGCGTTTGGATTTTTCGGATTGCGGGTAGTAGTGCCCCCCGGATTTACCTAGATGAGGTCCCAACGGCTCCACCTCGGCCTGGGCTCGAGCGACTTTGATCGGACGATGACATTCGTCACGCACCCAGACTTGCACAATACCGCCGGGAGCAAGGCCTAAGCCTACTGTCTCCATATAGGATGAATCGCTTTCAGGCTGTTCTGGGCAGCGTCGAGCGGTTGATCTGCGCATGATCTGCCGGGCTTCTTCCGGTATTTCAATCCAGACTCGATAGGTTTGCGGTTCCACCACCGACTGCCAACGCACGAAGATACGTTTGGGTAGATCGGCACCAACCACAGCCCGGATATTCCCGCCGGGCCCAGCCCAGCCACGCGCGGACTCGGTACCATCCTCAGGCTCTGCCATACCGACAGCACCTCCGCTGCCGTGTTGAATTAGCTGTTCATTAATATCTAGCACTGCGCTGTGCTCGACCCAGCCCACCATGTATGGCGGCCCTGAAAAGTCGAGACTCCACCACGGCGAGTGCGGGTCTCGCTCGCCCGACAACGGGTCCATGGACTGGCAGCCACTCAACAAAATGCCCAGCAGGGCTCCTAGAATTCGCATCTCTAGTAATGTTCAGTTCGGTACATGAAGTATGTATGTGCTGTGCACTCACCATATGGACATTGATGAATTTCAACTTGCCACAAGAGCGGCTACCAACTTCCATAAGGGATGCCGAAACGCTCGATATAACGTCTGGATTTTTCGCTGACCTTGTAAGCGTAGCGGCCTCCGTTATTGCCTTGGTCAGGTCCAAGCGGCTCCACCTCGGCTTGGATACGGGCGACTTTGATGGCGTTGTTGCAACTATCCCGCACCCAAACTTGCACGATCCCACCCGGCGCCAGCCCCAAGTGCATAAGCGCCATATAGGAAGCGGCGTCGTCTGGGGTTTCCGGACAGCGCCGTACGGTCGATGTGCGCATGATCTGCCGGGCATCGTCCGGTATGTCTACCCAGACCCGGTAGGTTTGCGGTTCCACGATGGATTGCCAGCGCACGAAGATACGTTTGGGTAAATCAGCACCAACGACCGCTTTGCCAATCCCCGCGAACCCTCCCCACCCCTCCGCCAATCCTTCTTCCTTTTCTGGAGTGCCATTGGCGCTCGGAGCAGTGCCACCGCTTACACGGCGGAATAGCCTGCCATGGATATCTTCCACCTCGACGGTTTCCACCCACACCGTCATATAGGCGGGCTCGCGAAAGCTGATGTTCCACCACGGCGAGTGCGGGTCTCGCTCGCCCGACAATGGATCAATGGCTTGGCAGCCACTCAGTAACAAAATGCCCAGCAGGCTCCTAGAATTCGCATCATCGTAACGTCCACTCCGGTACATGAGAATGTTGCACGCGCTGTGCATCCGCCGTAGGGGCATTGATGAATTTCAATTTGCCACCGGTGCGCGGTGTATTGCCTTGCAGCCTTGCAGGCGGGTTCCAGTGGGCCGATACATGGATGTACTTCAGTTTGAGCAGCACATCATCGGCCGGCGTGGTGCTGTAGTCGCCGGCAACGAATCTGTCGCATAAGGTCTGAAGCTCTGTTGGTAACTTGTATTCGGATTTGTCCGGAATCTCGTCAAAGCGCACGCCCTTCTGCTTAGCCAACTCATACATCACCCGCAGATACACTCGCGACAGCTCGCCACGTACCGGCCGCTTGAGTTGCAATGCCGCATATACCCGCTTTTGCCTCGGGGCATTGCGGTCCTGATTGGCGGGTAGCAGTTTCGGCTCAGGGGTAATGATTTCCAGCATTTCGGCGGGCCAGCCCTTGGCGAGCCATTGAGCCCGCGCCTGTTCGGCGTCGCGGTAGATGGACGTGTTCGTCACATCGATATGCAGCGCAACATCCAGTGCCTGCATCGGGCTGATCAACAGGCATTCCTCCGCTTCGGGCAGATAGCCGCCGCCGATATCCGAGTGAGCACCGGGCAGGGTGATTTCCGAATGGTCGGGCTTGACCCGGCTCAGGGCGAAGTTGGCGCGATACTCGTCGCGCGCTACCAGATGCACCACGGAGGAGAAATACTTGCGTGGCAGATACAGCCTGAGTCCCGGCACCACCGAGCTGCGCACATTGCCCAGGTTGGTCAGCCCGGCAACGGATGCCACGGTGTCGAACAACCCGATAAAGCCCATGTTGATATCGCGCTGGTACTGGTCAATGAAGAAAGGACTGAACGCCTTTTCATTGCTAAGTAGCATGTCCCTCAGCGGCCCATGCTTGCCCTGTACGACCCCATTGGCAAAATGCCGCGCCGCCGCCGCCCCCCGGCTGAAGCCGAAGGTATCGAAGGTCAGATGAGAGATTTCGATATCGGGATTTTCTCTGAGGAAAAGGCCAGTGCTGCGTTTAATTGAGCTGAAAGCCTTGTATACCCGTTCGGCTATCCCCGTCTCGCCGCGGCCAAGCCCTGAACCGACAAGGCTGTCCTGCTCACCCGCCGAGGTGCCGATGCCGTCGATATAGACCTTGAGAAAGGCCTGTTTCTGCTCGCCATCCCCTTCCGGGACCCGCGACTCATGATAGAGAAACCACAGCCTATGCACGTTGGTGACATCGTTGCCATAGCTGCTGTCCGGGTCGGACATATAGGGTTTGCAACTGGCATCCAGGTCCGCCGGAGCGATCGGATGCTGGGCGCCACAGAGCAGGCCGGTGGCCGTATTGCTGGCATTGTTGCCGGTGCCGTCGAAGAACACGCCGATACGCAAGGCGACCCGGGTCTTGCTGGGCGTTGGTGATGGCTCCCTGCCGTATTTTTCGTATGCCTCCCAGCGTTCCCGATGGATGTTCACCAGCGGTTGCTGCTCACCGCTGCGTTTTGCGGTGGACCGTCTCTCACGGGGAGGGTTGGGCAAGGCAGGCCGACATACATGCGGCATTACGTGATCGCAGGCTTTTTCCCAATCGCTTTTTCCACTCATTCCTTGATCCTTGCTGATCCTATGCGTCTGGCGTAAGCCCAGCTCCAAGGCTGGAACCTTGCCGTAAGCGTTCGGCCAGGCGCAATCGGAAGTATCCGATCCATGTGCCAATTCGCAGTAAAAGCCCGATCTGCGCAACAACTTGCGCAGATCGGGTAGGCATCTGGCATATGGCTTATGCCACGGGCTCAGAGTTTCAGGCAGGTCTTCCTGGCCTGGTGGTTGCCGCCAGAAGGCGAGCACAGGCGCTGGTGTACCCGGCAGAGAAAGCCGATCTCGAAGGCACGGCGCTGGGCTCCGGTGGGTAGCGCGTCGCGCTCGAGGATCAGGCCGGCCCACAGCCAGCCGCTGTCGTCGTTGCCCAGCCAGGCCTGGGCGCTGGCCACGCCCTTGTCGAAGGCTGATGGCAGTTCACCGGCCACTTGATCACCGCGCCGCGGTGGCCATCGTGGCCCGGCAGGTAGCTGGTGCTGGGTTTATTCATCCTCTTCCCTCCCTGCTGCCTGTGCCAACGAGCTGCGGTACAGCACCACCACATCGTTGAGCAGTTCTCGGGCGTGGCTGCACGTCTCTCGCAGCGACTCTTCGTCGGAGCTGGATGCTGCCGAACGCGCCAACAGGGAGAACAGCCTGTGCAGCATCGCTACCCGCAACTCGGCCGCAATCTGGAAATAGCAGGCGGAGGGATCCAGGCAGGTAAGGGGGTCGACACGCTTGGGGAAGGGAATCACCGTGGAGGTGGTTTTAGCCATGGCGCACCTCCAGAACGGAGGTATACGACAAGATGAAGCGCCCAAGGTGGAGCCCTTGGGTAAAAGGTGGATAGCGCATTTTCCTTATGCTCCTTGGCTTGATTAAGGAGCCGTCACCCGCCGTTGTCACGCGGTTTGGGTGGCGGACCGTACGGGGGTGACAAACCGGCAACCAAGGACGCCGGCCAGGCCGAAGCCTGCCCCGCACGGCCCACCATAGAAATGCGATAGCCGGGCACAAAAAAAGCGCCGGCTATTCAGCTATGGCGCTACCGCGCCTTGGTTGAGTCGGGTTGTCACGCCCGGCCACGGGATTGACCGTGACCGGCGCACTCTAGCCCGGCGAGCCGCAACGGGCAAGACCAATCAGACATGGCCCCGCAGGGATGTAAGCTGTTCAGATAAGCACGGAGAGTACTTGTAGGAGCGCGCCATGCACGCGAATCGCGGGCGTGGCCCGCTCCTACAGATCCAACATCCAGCTTCAGTCGTTAAGTGAACAGCATTACCCGCAGGGGTGGGCGTGTTCACCGGCTCGTTGCGGAGTACGGCAAACCGGGGCATTCGCCCGGAGGAAACGGAACCGCTACGGCCAAACGAGTGGTCTGGCGATCCGCCCGGTGGAAAAGGCTGCGCCGTTTTTCACCCTGCGGCCGATGCGTGTGCCGTCAGGTCAGCGGCGTCATCACGGCGCGCTGGTAGGCGGTGCGCTGCCGTAGGCGCTGGTACCACGCGCGCAGGTGTGGATGGTCGGGGCGCTCGATGGGCAATTCGAACCAGGCGTAGGCGAAGCAGCCGAGCGGAATGTCGCCCATGCCGAAGTCGGCACCGGACAGGTACGGCTGCCCGGCCAGGGCGGCGTCGGCGATGGCGAGCAGATCGCCGCACTCCTGCAGCGCGGCCGTGACCGCGGCCATGTCGCGCTGCTCGGGCGCGGTGCGCACGATGTTCCAGAACACCACCCGGAACGGTGCCGCCAGGGACGAGGTCACCCAGTCCATCCACTTGTCCGCCTCGGCCCGCTGGCGCGGGTCGGCGTTCCACAGCGCCGGCTCGCCATATTGTGCCGCCAGGTAGCGGACGATGGCGTTGGATTCCCAGAGCACCAGCTCGCCGTCTTCCAGGCAGGGCACCAGGCGGTTCGGGTTCTTGGCGACATACTCCGCGTCGCCAACGACGCCGAAGGCGCCGCCGGCATCGATGCGGGTATAGGAAAGGCCAAGCTCTTCCAGGCACCAGAGCGCCTTCTTCACGTTGGTCGAATTGGTTCGGCCCCAGAGCTTCAACATGCGATCACCCTATCCATCCAGTCGAACATGAACCCTAGCCGCAGAACGTGCGTTAGTGCCAGCCCGGCGATTGGTCGTTCAGCGCTTCTTCTTCGCCGGCTTCGCCCCACCCAGGCTCGGCACCTTGCGGATCGGCCGGGCGTTGGGCTTTTCGTTCTCGTCGAACCAGTTGCCGAGGTGGATCTTGCCCTTGCCGGGCACCTCCTTGGGCTTTTTCGGTTTCTTGGGCTTCTTGACGATCTGCCCGCCGAGGGTGGTGGTCGGCACGCGATGATCGGGCACGAAACCCGGTTCGTCGTGGCGCGGCAGCACCTGCTTGATCAGCGTCTCGATGGCGGCGAGCTGGTCGACCTCGTCGGCGCTGACCAGCGAGATCGCCTCGCCCGTGGCGCCGGCGCGGCCGGTGCGGCCGATGCGGTGCACGTAGTCCTCGGCGACGGTGGGCAGGTCGAAGTTGACCACCTGCGGCAGGTCGTGGATGTCCAGCCCGCGCGCGGCCACGTCGGTGGCCACCAGGATGCGCACCTCGCCGGCCTTGAAGCGCTCCAGCGCGCGCAGGCGCGAGGCCTGCGGCTTGTCGCCGTGGATCGCGTCGCTGGCGATGCCCTGCGCCTGCAGCTCGTCCACCAGTTGGTCGACGCCCTTGCGCGTCTTGACGAATACCAGCACCTGGCCCCAGCGCCGTTCCGCCAGCAGGTGCAGGAACAGCTCGCCCTTGCGCTTCTTGTCCACCGGCACCAGCCACTGCTTGACCGTCTTCGCCGCAGCGTTGCGCGGGCTGACTTCGATGGACAGCGGGTCGCGCAGCAGCGCGCGGGCCATCTGGCGGATGGCGTCGGAGAAGGTCGCGGAGAACAGCAGGGTCTGGCGCTTTTTCGGCAACGCGCAGAACAACTGCTCCAGCTCGTCGGCGAAGCGAGGTCGAGCATGCGGTCGGCCTCGTCCAGCACCAGCGCCTGCAACTGGGCGAAGCCCACGGCGTTCTGCCGGTACAGATCGAGCAGCCGGCCGGGGGTGGCCACCAAGACGTCGATGCCCTTGCGCAGCGCCATCATCTGCGGGTTGATGCTGACCCCGCCGTACACCGCGTAGGTGCGCAGCGGCAGGTTCTGCCCGTAGGCGCGAAAGCTCTCGTGGACCTGTTCGGCCAGCTCGCGGGTCGGCACCAGCACCAGCGCGCGCACCGAATTGCTCGCCACCTTGGCGCCTTCCATGCTCAGGCGCTGCAACAGCGGCAGGGCGAAGCCGGCGGTCTTGCCGGTGCCGGTCTGCGCCGCCGCCATCAGGTCGCGGCCCTTGAGCACGGCGGGAATGGCCTCGGCCTGGACCGGCGTCGGCGTGCGGTAGTCGAGGGTGTCCAGGGTCCGCAGCAGCGGTTCGATCAGGCCCAGGGAGGCGAAGGTCATGGCAGGCTCGCAGCGCCGGTTCGGCGGGATGAAAACCGCGAAGTCTAGCAGCTGGCCGCGCTGCACCCTAGGCAAGCACAACGCGGCCGGAACGGCGCGTCAGTCGCCGCGCAGCAGTTCGAGCAGCGCCCGCGCGGCCGGTTCGGACGAAGCCGGGTTCTGCCCGGTCACCAGCAAACCGTCGACCTGGACGTGGGGCTCCCAGTCGGCGCCCTTGCTGTAGAGGCCGCCACGCGCCTGCAGGCGGTCCTCCAACAGGAACGGCACCACCTCGCTCAGCTCCACCGCCGCTTCCTCGCCATTGGTGAAGCCGGTGACGCGCTTGCCCTTGACCAGGTACTGGCCATCCTTGCCGCGCACCTCGGTCAGCGCCGCCGGTGCGTGGCAGACCGCGGCCACCGGCTTGCCGGCCCGGACGAAGGATTCGATCAGCGCGATCGAGGTCGGGTTTTCGACCAGATCCCACAGCGGCCCGTGGCCACCGGGAAAGAACAGCGCATCGAAGTCTTCCACCGAGACTTGATCCAGCCGGTAGGTGTTGGCCAGCAGGGTTTGCGCCTCACCATCGCCGTTGAAGCGTTGGGTCGCCTCGGTCTGGGCGTCGGGCTCGTCGCTCTTGGGATCGAGCGGCGGCTCGCCGCCCAGCGGCGAGGCCAGCACGACCTGCGCGCCGGCATCGCGAAAGACGTAGTACGGCGCGGCGAATTCCTCCAGCCAGAAGCCGGTCGGCTTGCCGGTATCGCCCAGCCGGTCGTGGGACGTGAGCACGATAAGAATCTTCATGGAGCCTCCCTTGTCGATGCGCAACCTGAACAAGTTCAGACTCCCGCACGGCGAACAATGCTCCGTTGCCGCCTCGCGCCCATGAAAAAAAAAGGGCGCCGCAGCGCCCCTTTTCCAACCACCGCACATCAGGTGCGCAGCGGCCCGGCTCAGCGCCCGGCCAGTGCCGGCACCACCCGCGGCCGCAGCAGCTCGCCGGCGATGGTGAGCACGCCGATCACGCCGGCGATCCAGTACCAGCGCGCCAACGGGTCGAAACCCAGCCAGCCGAGGGCATGCAGGAACACCATCAGGATCAGCACCGGGCAGACGTAGCGCACCATGAACAGCCACAGCGCGTAGCCCAGCGGCGGCAGGGCCAGTTCGTCGCGCATGATCTCGCTGCGCAGCGCGTAGCCCGCCAGCAGCACGGTGAAGATCCCGCCCAGCGGCATCATCCAGCGCGAGGTCAGGTAATCCAGCCAGTCGAAGAAGTTCTTGCCCATCGGCGTCCAGCCCGACAGCAGGTTGAACGAGAGCATCGCCAGCAGGCTGATCACCAGCAGCACCGCGCCGGAACCGATGGCCGCCTTCATCCGCGAGATGCCGTGCTTCTCGTTGAGGTAGGCGACGGTGGCCTCGATCATGGAGATCGCCGAGGTCAGCGCGGCGATCGAGACCATGGCGAAGAACAGCACGCCGAAGGCGGTACCGAACGGCATCTGCTGGAAGGCCAGCGGCAGGCTCATGAAAATCAGGCCAGGGCCGGCGGTCGGGTCCATGCCGTTGGCGAAGATGATCGGGAAGATCGCCAGGCCCGCCAGCAGCGCCACGCAGGTATCGGCGATGGCGACCATGAAGGTGGTGCGGGCGATGGACTGGTCATCCGGAATATACGAGCCGTAGGTGAGGATCGCGCCGGACGCCAGGCTGAGGGTGAAGAAGGCGTGGCCGAGCGCGGCCAGCAGCGCCTCGCCGGTGATCTTCGAGGTATCGAAGCTGAACAGGAAGGCGAAGCCTGATCGAAACCGCCACTGGTTACCGCATAGCCGACGAGGATCAGCAGCAGCACCGCCAGGCCCGGCATCATCCAGCGCACGGCGTTCTCGATGCCCTTCTGCACGCCTTTGGCGACGATCCACAACGTCAGCAGCGCGACCAGCAGGCTCCAGCCACCGAGTTCCCAGGGGTTGGCGTTGTGTGCCTCGAATACCCCGCCCAGCGCCTCGACGCTGGTGGCGGCCAACGAGCCGTCGAGCATCTTCAGCGTGTAGGCGAAGGCCCAGCCGGCGACCACGACATAGAAGCAGAGGATCAGGAAACCGGCCGTCATGGCCATGCCACCCACCGCCTTCCACAACGGATTGCCATTGTTCTCGCGGACCACCCGACCGATGGCGTCGATCGGGCTGCCACGGCCGCGGCGGCCAATGGCGATCTCGCACATCATCACCGGCACGCCGATGGCGAGGATGCACAGCAGGTACATCAATACGAAGGCACCACCGCCGAATTCACCGGTGATGTAGGGGAATTTCCAGATGTTGCCCAGGCCCACGGCCGAGCCGGTTGCCGCGAGGATGAAACCCCAGCGCGAGAGCCAGAGGTTCTTCGGTTTTTCACGAGTCATACGTCACCTGTTTGTTGTTATCTGTGACGGGATCGGGACCGTCGCGCAGGGCGCGGCGGCGTGCAAGGCGGATTCAGTCGTTCATTGAGCGTCGGGCTGCACCTCCGGCGCGGCCTGCTGGAAGGCCGGAAGCGTCTCGCAGCGTGCGACGATCTCGAGAATGCGTGGATACGCCGCGAGGTCACAGGCAAAACGGCGCGCATTGTATACCTGCGGAACCAGGCACGCCTCCAGGTAACCTGGCCGGTTGGTCAGTGAAAGCTTGTCACCAAAGGTTTCCAGCCCTTGCTCCACCGCCGCCAGTCCCTGCGCGACCCAGTGCCGGTACCAGGCGTTCTTCGCCTCGTCGTCGACGCCCAGTTCGGCACTGAGGTACTGCAGCACGCGCAGGTTGTTCAGCGGATGGATCTCGCAGGCGATGTGCATGGCCAGCGAGCGCACCTGGGCGCGCTCGACCGGATCGGCCGGCAACAAGGCCGGCACCGGAAACACCTCGTCGAGGTACTCCAGGATCGCCAGCGACTGGCTGATGCGCGTGCCACCGTTGGCTTCATCGACCAGCAACGGCACCAGCTGCTGCGGGTTGAGGGCGCGGTAGTCGGCCGCACGCTGCTGGCCGCCATCCTTCACCAGATGTACCGGCACCTGCCGGTAGGCCAGGCCCTTCAGATTCAGCGCGATGCGCACCCGGTAGGCGGCACTGGAGCGCCAGTAGCCGTAGAGCGTCAGCTCAGTGCTCATAGCGCTCGACCTGCTGATCGATGGCGCCGAAGATGCTCTGCCCGGCGGCGTCGAACATCTCGATGCGCACCCGGTCGCCGAACTTGAGGAACGGCGTCTTCGCCTCGCCGTGCTCGATGACCTCGAGCATGCGCTTCTCGGCCAGGCAGGACGAGCCGGCACTGCGATCGTAGTTCGACACCGTGCCCGAGCCGATGATGGTCCCGGCGCCCAGCGGACGGGTGCGCGCGGCGTGGGCGACCAGGGTCGGGAAGTTGAAGGTCATGTCGGTGCCGGCATCCGGCTGGCCGAACAGCTGACCGTTGATGTGCGAGACCAGCGGCCGGTGCACCTTGCCGTCGCGCCAGTTCTCGCCCAGCTCGTCCGGCGTCACCGCCACCGGCGAGAAGCTCGACGACGGCTTGCTCTGGTAGAAGCCGAAGCCCTTGGCCAGCTCGCCGGGGATCAGGTTGCGCAGCGACACGTCGTTGACCAGCATCAGCAGCTGGATATGCGAAGCCGCCTGGGCCGGCGTCGCGCCCATGGGCACGTCGTCGGTGATCACCGCCAGCTCGCCTTCCAGGTCGATGCCCCAGGCCTCGTCGGCCAGGCGGATCGGGCTGTGCGGCGGGATAAAGGCATCGGCGCCGCCCTGGTACATCAGCGGATCGTGCCAGAACGATTCCGGCATCTCGGCGCCGCGCGCCTTGCGCACCAGCTCGACGTGGTTGACGTAGGCGCTGCCGTCGGCCCAGTGATAGGCCCGCGGCAACGGGCTGTGGCAGTCGGCCTGCTCGAAGGCGAAGGCGCCCTGCTCCAGCCCGTCGTTGAGACGCTGGTAGACCGCCTCCAGCTTTGGCTTGCAGTAGTTCCAGTCGTCCAGCGCGGCCTGCAGCGTGGCAGCGATCTTCGGCACTGTCACCGCCTCGGTGAGATCACGGGAAACGACGACGAGCACGCCGTCGCGGCCCTGGTTGAGGGATGCGAGTTTCATCAGGATTCCTTGCCCGGCGCGCGCCAGGAGTTGACGTATTCGGGGACATCGACGGCAGCGGCGGCCTCGCCGACTTCCAGTGCGCGACGGGTGTCGATCATCACCGCCACCTCGTCGGCGAAGGTCGCCGGGTCGTCCTGCGCCTTCTTCAGCGCCTTCGGATGCGGCCCGTGAGGGAAGCCGCAGGGGTGGAAGGTCACCATGCCCTGTTCGATGTTGTCGCGGCTGAAGAAGTTGCCGCGGTGGTAGAACAGCACTTCGTCGTAGTCGTCGTTGTTGTGGAAGAACGGCACCTTCAGCGCACCCGGGTCGGATTCCACCGGCCGCGGCGTGAAGGTGCAGACCACGAATCCGTTGGCGACGAAGGTGGTGTGAGCAGATGGCGGCAAGTGGTAGCGATGGCTCATCAGCGGGCGGATGTCGCGCCAGTTGAGCCTTACCACGGTGTTGTCGCCGTGCCAGCCGACCACGTCCAGCGGGTTGTACGGGTAGGTCACGGTGGTGATCTGGTTGCGCCGCTTGATGCGGATCTGCCAGGGGCTCTCGTCCTGCTGCGCGCGGAAGGCGTCGTCCAGGCGCGGATGGTCGAGCACCGCGGCGTCGAAGATCGCGTGCGGGCCGACCAGGCCTTTTTCCGGCAGCTGGTAGGCGCCGTCGGTGTTCTCGATCAGGAGCATGAACACCGGCTGCGTCGCCTCGATGCGCCAGGCGGTGCCACGCGGGATCATCAGGTAGTCGCCGTCGCGAAATTCCAGGTGGCCGAAGTCGCAGTAGAAATGCCCGGCGCCCTCGTGGATGAACAGCAGTTCATCGCCGTCGCCGTTACGCACCAGATGGCGCATGGCGCCGTTGGTCTTCCACAGGCGCAGCTTGACGTCGGCGTTGTGCAGCGCCAGCGGCGCCTGCAGCGGGCAGTCGCCTTCGCTGGGGATCTGATTGAAGTTGAAGGCGTGCGGGCGCAGCGGGCCTTCCCAGTCGATCCAGCCGGTCGGCGGATGCCTGTGATGCAGGTGCGAAGCCGGGCCGAAGAAGCCTTCGCGGCCCATTTCGCGCTCGTAGGTGCCCTGCGGAAAATCGCAGTGCGCCTGACGCGAACTCTCACCCTCGCGGATGGGGAAACTGATCCATTTGCGGCTCATGTGCCTCTCCTCGTGGTACCGCGTGATCTCAATGGCGAAGCTGTGGGTGCCGGTGCGTAGGGAGGTGTCGCGTAGGGTGGAAGACTGCGAAGCATCTTCCACGCGTCTGAACCGGATCGGACCCATGCGGGCCCGTTGTTCCCGCTATACGCGTGGATGTGCTTCGCGACATCCACCCTACCCACACCCACCCTGGTCCTGGCGCCGACTTACTCGTCCGCCTTGATCACGCCGCGGCGCAGCTGGTCTTCCTCGATGGATTCGAACAGCGCCTTGAAGTTGCCTTCGCCGAAGCCCTGGTTGCCCTTACGTTGGATGATTTCGAAGAAGATCGGACCGATCACCGTGTTGGTGAAGATCTGCAGGAGGATGCCGTCATCCCCCGGCGCACCATCGATCAGCAGGTTCAGCTCGCGCAGCTGGTCGAGCGGCTCGCCATGCCCCGGCACGCGGCTGTCGACCTTCTCGTAATAGGTGTCCGGGGTGGTCATAAAGTCCACGCCGTTGGCCCGCAGCTGGCGCACGGTGGCGTAGATGTCGTCGGTGGACAGCGCGATGTGCTGGATGCCCTCGCCGTGGTACTCGCGGATGAATTCCTCGATCTGCGACTTGTCGTCGGCCGACTCATTGATCGGGATGCGGATCTTGCCGCAGGGCGCGGTCATGGCACGGGAGAACAGGCCGGTCAGCTTGCCCTCGATGTCGAAATAGCGAATCTCGCGGAAGTTGGCGATGCGCTCGTAGAAACCGGACCAGACGTCCATCTGCCCGCGACGCACGTTGTGGGTCAAGTGGTCGATGCTCATCAGGCCGACGGCGTTGTCGTTCGGCGTACGGCCCTCGATGAACTCGAAGTCGACGTCGTAGATGCTCTTGTCGCCATAGCGGTCGACGAGATACAGCAGCGAGCCGCCGATGCCCTCGACACAGGGGATGTTCAGTTCGCCGAAGTTGGCGTGGCTGCCGACCAGCTTGGCGCCCTGGGATTCGACGTAGGCAGCGGCCTGCGCGGCGTTCTTCACCCGGAAGGCCATGGCGCAGGCGCTCGGCCCGTGCTTTTCGGCGAATTCGTGGACGTGCCCGGTGGGGCTGCCGTTGAGCACGATGTTGATGTCGTGCTGCTGGAACAGCCAGACGTCCTTGGAACGGTGCTTGGCAGTTTCGGTAAAACCCATCTGGGTGAACAGCGTGCGCAGCTGCTCGATGCCTTCGGCGTTCGGCGCGGTGAATTCGACGAACTCGAAGCCGTCGGTGCCGATGGGATTGTGCTGCTCGATCTTGTTCACGGCGTTCATTTCGCCTCCTGATTATTGTTGTGAGGACTGCCGTTGCACGGCTTGGCTGGGCCCATCACACCCCAGCGGGTGGCCGTGGACAATCCCGCTTTACGAGCGCGGAAGGCTGCTGCTGGCGGGTCGGCTGTCAGTATTTCCTTACAGTGCCGTCAGTGACGGAAAACCTGGCCCGGCGGCTTGCCAGGCGTAACGAAAAGCTGACAATCCGGTGCGACAAGCTGCCGCAGTCTTGGTGCCGCACATGCTGTGGAACGGTGGAAAAGCGCTTTGCGCGTTTTCCACCCTACGCCCGAACGGAGCGGGCGCAGGGTGGACCTGGAGGCGTGCGCGCGCGCCGGCGAAGGTGCCGGCCGCGAGGCTGGTTTTATCGGTCATTGCGGATTCCTGCTTGTTGTTTTTGTCAGGGATGGTGCGAACGAACGGAGCGGGCGCGGCGCTGGCGATCAGCGCCCGCCGCCCCGCTCAGCGAAGACCGGCGCGCTCGGGCGACCGGCCATGTGCCGTCATGAAGCCTGCCGCTGGAGGGTCGCGACCTGCGGCGCGCCACCGGCCTGCAAGCGCTCGAGCGCCAGGCGGTCGGCGATCACCGAGGTGCATTCGCCGCTGGCGGCGGCCCGCTCGAAGATCTCGCGCAGCGTGCTGGCGATGGCGTTCACATGGGCATCGATCTGCGCGGCGCCGCCGCCGTTGCGCTGGTAGTAGACGTCGATGATGCCGCCGGCGTTGATCGCGTAGTCCGGCGCGTAGAGCTGGTTGCGCCGTTGCAGTTCGACGCCGATCTCGGCGCTGGCCAGCTGGTTGTTGGCCGCCCCGGCGATCACCGGCGCGCGCAGTACGTCCAGGGTCTGCTCGTTGAGGATGCCGCCCATGGCGCAGGGCGCGAAGACGTCCACATCGAGACCGTAGATGTCCTGCGGGCGCACCACGTTGGCGCCCAGCTCGTCCATCGCCTGCTTGACGTTGGCATCGAAGATGTCCGCCACCCACAGTTCGGCACCAGCCGCCTTCAGGTGCCGCGCCAGCCCCAGGCCGACATGGCCGACGCCCTGGATCGCCACCTTCAGCCCGGTCAGCTCGTCGCGACCGAGGCGCTGGCGCACCGCTTCCTTGAGGCCGACGAAGACGCCGTAGGCGGTGGACGGCGACGGGTCGCCGCTGGCGACGCTGCCGTCGAGCAGGGTGCGCGGCGTGGCGCCGACCACATGGCGGGTGCGCTGGGCGAAGGCCTGCATTTCGGCATCGCCGGTGCCGGAGTCGGCGGCGGTGATGTAGCGCCCGCCGAGGCTGTCGACGAAGTCGCCCATGGCGTGCAGCAGCGCCTGGTTCTTGCCGGTATGCGGGTCGCCGATGATCACCGCCTTGCCGCCGCCGAGCTTGAGCCCGGCCAGCGAGGATTTCAGCGTCATCCCGCGCGACAGGCGCAGCACATCGCGCAGGGCGTCGTCGTCGTTGGCGTAGGGGAACATCCGGCAGCCGCCCAGCGCCGGGCCCAGGCGTGTGTCATGGATGGCGATGATGGCTTTCAGACCCGACGCCTGGTCATGGCAGAAGACCACCTGTTCGTGGCGGTCGAAGTCGGGATGCGCGAAGACGGACATTTGGGTTACCTCGTTCGTTGTTATTGGATTCAGGGCCTTGCTGTCGGGCCCCTTTGAAAACGGTTGTGGCTAAAAAGCA
>NZ_AZSV01000046.1:0-35939 GCF_000582595.1 Pseudomonas sp. BAY1663 | reverse complement strand
CGACGATCTGGCTGCGGGCCGCCAGCACCCGCGCCTCGACCTCCTCGCCCGGCAGCGCGCCGGCGACGAACCAGGTACGCCCGTCGAGGAAGGCGATGCCGCGGCCATCGTGTGCCAGCCGCTCGATGCCCAGCCGCTGTTTCTTGCCCACCGGCACCTGCGCCTTGCGCTCGCCGCCGGCGGGTTGGAAGCGCAAAGCGCCGCTACGTTTGGCCATCGCTTGGGACCTGCAGAATTCCGAATGCGCAATGCGCGAGGCATGCCACGGCCGGGCCGCTGCCGGTCCGGCGCCTGGCCTGCTCAGTTGGGCGCGTCATACACGCCGGTGGAGAGATAACGGTCGCCGCGGTCGCAGATGATCGCGACGATCACGGCATTTTCCAGCTCCTGCGACAAGCGCAACGCAGCCGCCACGGCCCCGCCGGAGGACACGCCGCAGAAGATGCCTTCCTCGCGGGCCAGGCGGCGCATGGTCTGCTCCGCCTCGGCCTGGGACATGTCGACGATGCGATCGACCCGTTCGGCCTGGTAGATCTTCGGCAGGTACTCCTGCGGCCAGCGGCGGATACCCGGGATCGCCGAGCCTTCCATCGGCTGCAGGCCAACGATCTGGATCTTCGGGTTCTGCTCCTTGAGGTAGCGCGACACGCCCATGATGGTGCCGGTGGTGCCCATGGAACTGACGAAGTGGGTGATGCTGCCCTGGGTCTGCCGCCAGATTTCCGGGCCGGTGCTGCTGTAGTGGGCCTCGGGGTTGTCGCCGTTGGCGAACTGGTCGAGCACCTTGCCGCGGCCCTCGGCCTGCATCTTCAGCGCCAGGTCGCGGGCACCTTCCATGCCGTCTTCCTTGCTCACCAGAATCAGCTCGGCACCGTAGGCGGTCATCGCCGACTTGCGCTCGGCGCTGGAGTTGTCCGGCATGATCAGGATCATTCGGTAGCCCTTGATCGCTGCCGCCATCGCCAGGGCGATGCCGGTGTTGCCGGAAGTGGCCTCGATCAGCGTGTCGCCCGGCTGGATGTCGCCACGCAGTTCGGCGCGGTTGATCATCGACAGCGCCGGGCGATCCTTGACCGAACCGGCCGGGTTGTTGCCCTCGAGCTTGAGCAGGATGGTATTGCTGGTCTTCCCCGGCATCCGCTGCAGGCGAACCAGCGGCGTGTTGCCTATGCAATCGGCAATGGTCGGATAGTGAGTGGTCATGGCGGCGCACGGCTTCTGAAAAAGGCGACCATGATAACGGCAACCGCCGATGACGGGCAGACCGTGTAGCCGAAGCGGCCGCATGGATCGGTGCCAAGCTGCAGGCCAGACGCTGGTAGCTTGGGTTGAGCCGCATTGCGGCGAAGAGCAACGTGCATAACAAGAGCGTGCAGGGCAAGGTCAGGTATGCCGGCTTCCTGCAGTGGAAAGGCAACGCGGTGACGGATGCGTCGCCTGATGCATCGTTGCGTTGGGCTTCGCTGCGCTCAACCCAACCTACGGCCGGCCGAGAATCTTCGGCGCCGCCTCGACGATCTGTCGCGAAAGATGCTCCATGCGCGGCGACTGCACCTTCCAGGTGTGCCAGTACAGCGCGATGTCCAGCGGTTCGTCCGGCGCCAGATCGACCACCTCGCCCTGGCGCAAGGCATCGTGCAGCAGCAGCTCGGGCACCATGCCATAGCCCAGCCCATAGCGGATCGCACTGAAGTGCGGCTCGGCACCGGGCACGTAGTGGCAGGGATAGCGCCTTCGGGCAGGCCCAGGCGGCGCAGCAGGAAGGACGACTGCAGGGTGTCCTTGCGCGTATAGGCGACCACCGGCGCCTTGCGCGCGGCATTGCGGGTCAGGCCATTGGCGAAGTGCTGCTGGCGAAAACCGGCCGAGGCCACCAGGCGATAGCGCATGCTGCCCAGCGGGCTGGCCGTGCAGCCACGCATCGGCTTCGGCTCGGTACTGATGCAACCGATCGCCAGCCCCGTCTCCAGCAGGCTGTAGGTGTGGTCCTGGTCCTCCACGGTCAGGTCCAGCAGCACCCGCTCGCGGATCAGCACCTCGGCCAGCGCAGGAAAGAACCAGGTGCCCAGGCTGTCGGCATTCAGCGCCGCGACCACCACCAACGGCGCATCGCTGCGCTCGGCCAGTTCGGCGAGCAGGTCGGCCTCCAGCAACGTGGCGCGCTTGAGGTACTGCAGCAGACGTTGCCCGGTTTCGGTCGGCCGGCACGGGCGGCTGCGCACCACCAGGGCGCTACCGAGGGCGCTTTCCAGGGCACGGACCCGCTGCGAAATCGCTGGCGGCGTCAGGTGCAGGCGCAAGGCGGCCTGCTCGAAGCTGCCGGTGCGAATGACGCAGCGGAAGGCTTCGGTCTGCTTCGGATCGAGGTTCATCGCAGCACTTCATTAAGAAAATATTTGGATGGCCTAAAAATACTTAGCCATATCAATTAAAGCCAGCGCTGCCCCATAATCGCGCACCCTTTCAGGCCCCTGCCCCAGGGGGTCGCGGGATACAGCCACACGCCGCGTTGCAGCGGCCCGTCCGGAGACCTGCCGTGGAATTGCTGCACACCATCTACCTGATCGCGATCACGGCCGAAGCCATGTCCGGTGCCATCATGGGCATGCGCCGCGGCATGGACCTGTTCGGCATCTGCCTGCTCGGCACCGTGACGGCGCTGGGTGGCGGCACCGCGCGCGACGTGCTGCTCGGGCACTACCCGGTCGGCTGGATCGCGCATCCGGAATACCTCACGTTCACCATCGGCGCGGCCATCGTCACCGGCTTCATCGCCCGCCACCTGCACCACCTGCGCATGGTGTTCCTGCTGGTGGACGGCCTCGGCCTGGTGGCCTTCACGGTGATCGGCTGCGACGTGGCGATGGGCGTTGGCGCGCATCCATCCATCGTGGTGCTGGCCGGGGTGATCACCGGCATCTTCGGCGGGCTGCTGCGCGACGTGCTGTGCAACCAGGTGCCGATGGTGCTGCAGCGCGAGCTGTACGCCACCGTGGCGCTGTTCACCGGGGTGTTCTACGTGGCGCTGCTCTGGCTGCACGTCAATACCGCGATTGCCACGCTGCTCGCCCTGGGCTGCGGCTTCCTGTTCCGCGTGCTGGCCATGACCTTCCGCTGGAGATTGCCGGACTTCGACGGCAAGGACATCCGCGGCCTGGACTGAGCCCTGCGGCGTCAGGACAGCCCACCGTTGCAGATTCCACCCCACTGAACCGCTACACTAGCGCGCTGGCCCATTACCTGCGTCCCGCGTCCGCGGAACGCCGCCCGGCCATGGCGCCATTGCCGCTGCGACGCGGCGCGCAACGAAACGGCAACAGACCCTCGGGGTATGGAACGTGCTGAAAGACATAGGAATTCGAGGCCGCGTGCTGATGCTGACGCTGCTGCCCAGCACCCTGCTGGCAGTGGTGCTGGGTGCCTATTTCACCTGGATGCAGCTGTCCGATCTGCGCCACCAGCTCGACGAACGCGGCCAGTTGATCGCCGAACAGCTGGCGCCCCTCGCCGCCCCCGCCATGAACCTGGGCTATGACAAGCGCCTGCAGCGCATCCTGACGCAGGTGCTGGACCAGGCCGACGTACGCGCGGTGACGATCCTCGACCCGGAGCGCAACGAGCGCGTACACGCCGGCCCGCGCATGCTCACGCCGCCGCCGCCCGGCGACCCGGAAGGCCTCACCCGCGTCAGCAGCCTGGACTACACGCGCATCCTGATGCCAGTGCTGAGCCGCCACCTGAACCTTGCCGACGAAACCCGCGGCGCCGAGGAGCAGTTGATCGGTTGGCTGGAGCTGGAACTCTCGCACCACGGCACGCTGCTGCGCGGCTACCGCAGCCTGCTGACCAGCCTGCTGCTGATCGGCACCGGCCTGATCATCACCGCGCTGCTGGCGCTGCGCATGAGCCGCACCATCAGCCAGCCGCTGCATCGCGTGAAAGGCGCCGTCGCCCAGCTCAAGGACGGCCACCTCGAGACCCGCCTGCCGCCGCTGGGCAGCCACGAGATGGACGAGCTGGCCTCCGGCATCAACCGCATGGCCGAAGCACTGCTCAGCGCCCGCGAGGAGTTGCAGCAGAGCATCGACCAGGCCACCGAGGACGTGCAACAGAACCTGGAGACCATCGAGATCCAGAACATCGAGCTGGACCTGGCGCGCAAGGAGGCCCTGGAGGCCAGCCGGATCAAGTCCGAGTTCCTCGCCAACATGAGCCACGAGATCCGCACTCCGCTCAACGGCATCCTCGGCTTCACCCAGCTGCTGCAGAAGAGCGACCTCACCCCGCGCCAGCAGGATTACCTGGGCACCATCGAGAAGTCCGCCGACAGCCTGCTCGGGATCATCAACGAGATCCTCGACTTCTCCAAGATCGAGGCCGGCAAGCTGGTGCTCGACAGCATTCCCTTCAACCTGCGCGACCTGATCGAGGACACCCTGACCATCCTCGCCCCGGCGGCGCACACCAAGCAGCTGGAACTGGTCAGCCTGGTCTATCGCGACACGCCGCTGTCGCTGGTGGGCGACCCGCTGCGGCTCAAGCAGGTGCTGACCAACCTGATCAGCAACGCCATCAAGTTCACCAACGAGGGCACCATCGCGGTGCGCGCCATGGTCGAGGACGACAGTGCCGAGCGTGCGCAACTGCGCATCAGCGTGCAGGACACCGGCATCGGCCTGACCGACCAGGACCTGCGCGCGCTGTTCCAGGCCTTCAGCCAGGCCGACAACTCGTTGTCGCGCCAGCCCGGCGGCACCGGCCTGGGGCTGGTCATCTCCAAGCGCCTGATCGAACAGATGGGCGGCGAGATCGGCGTCGACAGCATCCCCGACGAAGGCTCGGAGTTCTGGATCAGCCTGAACCTGCCCAAGGCCCGCGACGACATCGAAGACCACCCTCACCCGGCCCTGCTCGGCCGTCGCGTCGGCCTGCTGGAGCAGCACCCGCTGGCGCGCCAGGCCCTGCAGCACCAGCTGGAGAGCTGCGGCCTGCAGGTGCAGGCCTTCGACAGCCTCGAACAGATGCAACAGGTGATCGGCGCCGAGCGCCAGGGCAGCCAACTGATCGACCTGGCGGTGCTGGGTGTCACCCGTCGTGAAATCGAACCCGAGCAGCTCAGCCGCTACCTGGCGGAGATCGAGGCCCTCGGCTGCCAATGCGTGGTGCTCTGCCCGACGACCGAGCAGGCCCACTATCACGACGCCCTGCCCGAAGGGCATACGCACACCCAGCTGCAGGGCAAGCCGGCCTGCACCCGCAAGCTGCAGCGCGTGCTGCTCGAACTGGTGCGCCCGCAGCTGACCTATAACGAACCCGAGCAGCCCGCGCCCAGCCGCGCCGCGCGGGTGCTCTGCGTGGACGACAACCCGGCCAACCTGCTGCTGGTCAAGACCCTGCTCGACGACATGGGCGCCGACGTCATCGCGGTGGACAACGGCCCCGCGGCGCTGGAAGCGGTCAAGCAGCACCCGTTCGACCTGGTGCTGATGGACGTACAGATGCCAGGCATGGATGGACGGCAGACCACCGAAGCCATTCGCCAGTGGGAGAGCACCAGCGGCGCGGCGCCGTTGCCGATCATCGCGCTCACCGCCCATGCCCTGGCCAACGAAAAGCGCTCGCTGCTGCAGAGCGGTCTCGATGACTATCTGACCAAGCCGATCAGCGAACGCCAGCTGGCCCAGGTGGTGCTGAAGTGGACCGGCCTGGCCCTGCGCAGCCAGCCACAACGCACCTTGGAACTGCTGCCGCCGCCGGAGCAGGCCCTCGCCGTGCTCGACGCGGAAGAAGGCCTGCGCCTGGCCGCCGGCAAGGCCGATCTCGCCGCCGACATGCTCAGCATGCTGCTGCATTCGTTGGCCGCTGACCGCCAGACGATCCGCGAGGCGCGCCAGGCCGGCGATCGCCAGGCGCTGATCGAACGCGTCCACCGCCTGCACGGCGCCACCCGCTACTGCGGCGTGCCGCAACTGCGCAGCGCCTGCCAGCAGAGCGAAACCCTGCTCAAGCAGAACCACCCCGACAGCGAAGCCGCGCTCGACGAGCTGGACGCGGCCATCGGTCGACTGGAGCAACAAGCCCGGGTCGACAGCTGACGACAGAACCTGCGGGCCGCATGCCCGGCCCGCAGGTTGCCTTTTCCGCCAACCGAGCCGCCCGTTCTATTCAGGATTCGCCCATGCAAGATCGCCCCCCCTTCCAGCACGCCGAACTCGACTGGGACGAAAACGGCCTACCGCAATCGCGCCGCTACGGCGACGTGTACTTCTCCCGCGCCTCGGGCCTGGCGGAAACCGAGCACGTGTTCCTCGCCCAGAACGCGCTGGCGCAGCGCTTCGCCGCGCTGCAGCCGGGGCAACGGCTGGTGATCGGCGAAACCGGCTTCGGCACCGGCCTGAACTTCCTCTGCGCCTGGCAGCTGTTCGAGCGCGTTGCCGATGCGCGGGCGCAACTGCATTTCGTCAGCGTCGAGAAGCACCCCCTGACCCGCGAGGATCTCGCGCGGGCACTGGCGCTCTGGCCGGAACTGCAACCCCTGGCCGAACAGTTGCTGGAGCAGTACGTCGCGCTGCACCCGGGCTTTCAGCGCCTGCTTTTCGCCGACGGCCGGGTGGTGCTGACGCTGCTGGTCGGCGACGTGCTGGACACCCTGCCGAGCCTCGATGCGACCATCGATGCCTGGTTCCTCGACGGCTTCGCCCCGGCGAAGAACCCGGACATGTGGCAGCCGGCGCTGTTCGCCGAACTGGCGCGGCTCTCGGCGCCGGGCGCAACCCTGGGCACCTTCACCAGCGCCGGCTTCGTGCGCCGCGGGCTGGCCGAGGCCGGCTTCGACATGCAGCGGGTAGCGGGCTTCGGCCACAAGCGGGAAATCCTCCGCGGCCGCTTCGTTGGCGAGCCCCGCAACGAGGTCAAGCCCTGGTACGCCCGCCCGACCTTCGTGGCCCCGGCACGCCGCGCGCTGGTGATCGGTGCCGGCCTCGCCGGCTGTGCCACGGCGGCCTCCCTGGCCGCACGGGGCTGGCAGGTCACCCTGCTCGAACGCCAGGCCGAAGCGGCCCAGGAGGGTTCGGGCAACCCGCAGGGCGTGCTCTATCTCAAGCTCTCGGCCCACGGCACGGCGCTGTCGCGGCTGGTCGTCAGCGGTTTCGGCCATACCCGGCGCCTGCTCCAGCATCTGCAGCAGGGCCGCGACTGGCAGGCCTGCGGCGTGCTGCAGATCGCCTACGACGACAAGGAGCGGCAACGCCAGGCCGAACTGGCCGATGCCTTCCCGGCCGCCCTGGTGCATCCACTGGCGCGGGAGCAGGCCGAAGCCCTGGCGGGCGTCGCCCTGCCCGAGGGCGGCCTGTTCTATCCCGAAGCCGGCTGGGCACATCCGCCGGCGCTCTGTCGCTGGCTGCTGCAACGGCCGGGCATCGAACTGCTGCAGCACCATGAAGCCCTCGAACTGCGCCGCGACGGCGACCACTGGCAGGCCATGGCCGGCGAGCGACTGCTGGCCCAGGCGCCGGTGGTGGTCCTGGCGGGCGCCGGCCGATGCGGCCCGCTTCGAGCACAGCGCCTGGCTGCCGCTCAAGCGCATCCGCGGGCAGATCTCCTGCCTGCCGGCGACCCCGGCCAGCGCCGCGCTGCGCACCGTGCTCTGCGCCAAGGGCTACGTCGCCCCGCCGCGCGATGGCAGCCATACCCTCGGTGCCAGCTTCAACTTCCAGCAGACCGACAGCGCCCCCAGCGTGGCCGAGCACCAGGCCAACCTGAACATGCTCGAAGACATCTCCAGCGATCTCTATCGACGCCTGCAGGCCGACCCGCAACATACCGAGGCCCTGCAGGGGCGCGTGGCGTTCCGCTGCACCAGCCCGGACTACCTGCCGCTGATCGGCCCGCTGGCCGACCCGCAGCGCTTCGCCGAAACCTATGCGGCGCTGGGCAAGAATGCCCGACAGACGCCACAGGCCGCCTGTCCCTGGCTGGACGGGCTCTACGTCAATACCGCGCACGGCTCGCGGGGCATGATCAGCGCACCGCTGTCCGGCGAATTACTGGCCGGCTGGCTGGATGGCGACCCCTTGCCACTGCCGCGCGACGTCGCCGAAGCGTGCCACCCCAACCGTTTCCTGCTGCGCAAACTGATCCGCGGTAGCTGAGCGAACGCCCCGCCCGCGCCACGCCGCGAGGCCAGCGGCTTGCATCGGGCTCCGCCAGAAGCGATATACTCCCCCCACTATATTTCCAGCCTGCGGAGACCCCATGAAAGCCCTGTCCCTGATCGCCTTAGCCACGCTCGCATGCGGCGTACACGCCGCACCGATGCCCGACACCGAACAACTGCGCAGCGAAGCCGCCAGCCTGATTCCCGCCTTCCAGCAGCAGTTGCTGGGCACGGTCAAGCAAGCGATGGCCGACGGCGGTCCGAGCAAGGCCGTGGAAGCCTGCCAGTTGCTGGCACCGGGCATCGCCGAGCAGCACAGCAAGGCGCCGTGGCAGGTCGGCCGCACCGCACTCAAGATCCGTAATCCGGACAACGCCCCCGACGCCTGGGAGCGCCAGGTCCTCGAGCAGTTCGCCAGGCGCGCTGCCGCCGGCGAGCCGCTCGAAACACTCGCCCACGGCGAAATCGTCGGCGGCGAATACCGCTACATGAAGGCGATCGGCACCGCCGAGACCTGCCTGGGCTGCCATGGCGAAAACATCAAGCCCGAGCTGCTCGGCTTGCTCGACCAGCATTATCCGCAGGACCAGGCCCGCGGTTTCCGCGAAGGCGAGCTGCGCGGTGCATTCACCCTCAGCCGTACCCTGGCGCCCTGATCGCGTTTACACTCCGTGCGGCGGGCCCTGCCCGCCAATCGTTCGCCATCACGGGGCCACCTCCGTGATCCGGGTCTAACCCGCCTGGGAGGACGATCCAGCCCTCGACGGAGTACAGCATGCGCCTCGCCTCTTCTTTGAGCCTCCCCGCCGGCAGCGACTACGGATCGCCAGGCAGGCGCTGATGGACGTCCTGTTGCTCGAAGCACTGGGCATCGGCCTGGTCCTTGGCCTGTTGCTCGGACTCACCGGCGCCGGCGGCTCGTTGGTCGCCCTGCCGCTGCTGCTCAGCCTGCATTTGCCCTTGCGCGACGCCATCGGCGTGAGCCTCGGCGCGGTCGCCATGTCGGCGCTGATCGGGGCGATTCCGCGCGCGCGCATGGGCCAGGTGGCCTGGCGCCCGCTGCTGTTGCTGGTCATCTTCGGCCTGCCGGGCAATGCCGCGGGGCAATGGCTGGGGCAGTTCATCCCCGAGCGCGGGCTGATTGTCGCCTTTTGCCTGCTGGTGCTCTGGTCGGCCTGGCGCATGTGGCGCGGTGCCGGCTTGCCGGCCAAGGAGAGCATCGAGGATCGTCACCTGGCGCTGCTCGGTATCGGCGTGGGCGTGGGGCTGCTGTCCGGGCTGATGGGGGTCGGCGGCGGCTTTCTCATCGTGCCGGCGCTGCTCTGGTTCACTTCGCTGTCGCTGCTCAGCGCCATGGCCACCTCGATGGCGGTGATCGCCCTGGTCAGCGGCGGCGGCTTCCTGCTCTACCTCACCGACGCCGAACCACCGCTGCCGTTGCTCGGCGGCCTGGCAGCCGGCGGCGCCTTCGGCGTACTCGCCGGCAACCGCCTGGCACAGTACCTCAACAGCAGCCTGCTGCAACGGCTGTTCGCGCTGATGCTGGTGATCGTCAGCCTGTCCCTGGGCATCCAGAAGCTGATACTGGGACAGTAACTTGAATCAACCAACTAACCGCACAGGCCACTAGGCCTCAATGCGGCTCGGGGTCGTCCCAGAACGGCCTGCCGGCTTCGAACTCGACATCGGCACGGCTGCGGCCGATGTCCTTGAGCATCGCGTCGCTGAGCCCGGCGAGCTGGCGGCGCTGACGCGACAGCTCGTTCCAGCGGCGCACCCTGGACCAGGCCCGCGCCAACAGCCCCGGCGCCAGCGCTTGCGTCATCCGCGGCAGGTGGATCAACCCGTGCATGGCACTTTTCTGCGCGTTCATCTCGTTTCCTCCGAATGGGGTTGGCGCCAGTCTTGCGCCGGGCTTAAGATCAATCCAACGAATGTTCCTGATGCCTGCCATCTCGGAGATTGATGAATGGCCAACTATCCGAGTATCGATACCGAACTGCTGCGCAGCTTCGTCGCCATCGCCGACCATGGCGGCTTCACCCGCGCGGCCGACGTGGTGAACCGCACGCAATCGGCGGTGAGCATGCAGATGAAGCGTTTGGAGGAGGATGTGCTGCAGCGCCCGCTGTTCGAACGCAGCGGCCGCCAGGTGAGGCTCACCGCGGAGGGCCAGATCCTGCTGGGTTACGCCCGGCGCATTCTCAAGCTGCACGGCGAGGTGATGACCACCCTGCGCCAACCGCACATGGTCGGTGTCGTGCGCATCGGTACGCCGGATGACTATGTCATGCGCTTTCTGCCCGGCATCCTGGCGCGCTTCGCCCAGGCCTACCCGTTGGTGCAGGTCGAGGTGCACTGCGAGCCATCCAGCCAGTTGCTGCAGCGCCACGATCTGGATCTCAGCATCGTCACCCGCGAGCCGGGGACCGAGATCGGTCAGTTGCTGCGCCAGGAGCACGTCGTCTGGGCCGCGGCGCCGGGCTTCAGCCTGCACGAACAACGGCCGCTGCCGCTGGCGACCTTCAATACCGACTGCTTCTGTCGTGCCTGGGTGTGCAACGCGCTGGACGCCGTGGAGATCGACTACCGGATCGCCTATACCAGCCCCAGCCTCTCGGCGATCATGGCCGTGGTCGGCGCCGGCCTGGCGATGACCGCCCAGTTGCAGAGCCTGATCACCCCGGAGCTGCAGATCCTCGGCGAGGCGGACGGCCTGCCCGGGCTGCCGCAGAGCAGCATCGTGCTACTGCGCAATCCGCAGCAGCAATCGCCGATCAGCGAAACCCTCGCCGACTACATCGTCGACGGCTTCCGCCTGTAGACCTCAGCCGCGGCCCGCCGCCAGCTCGTCGAAAACTTCCGGCACCAGCGCCGCCTCGCCCTTGTCCACCAGCCGCTGGCGCCGGCCACCGTCATCCCGGGGGCCGTCGAGTATGTCCAGCAGGCGCACGCCGCGCTCGGTGAGGATGAAATTCTCGCCGTTGCCACCCTGCTCTTCCGGCCGGCTAACGATGAAGCCGCCCTCGAACAGCAGGCTCTCGTAGTCCGCGGCTTCTGCACGCAGGCTGTCCAGGTTCGGCAGCGGCTGGCCTTCGCTTTCCAGCTGGGTTGCGTATTCCTCGGCATAGCGGCGGGGCTTGAAGCTGTCGTTGGCGCCGGCCTGGGCTTCATGCAGCAGGCGCTGGATCAGGTCCCATTTGTAGCTCATGGCGTTTTCTCCCGTCAGGTCATGGCCCCGCGTACGGGGCGCCTATGCATACCGACCGTAGCCCCTGCCCTGGGGTTCGCCGCTGAACTAAGGCGGCCGCGAGGCGATCCACCATTAAGAACGACTGAACGAGGATCGAGCCATGAGAGCGCTGATGATCACCCTGACCGCCGCCCTGCTGGCCAGCCCGGCGGCCCATGCGCAGTGCACCCCGGACGAGGTCACCGCCAAGGCCGAGCAGTTGGCCGAGCGCATCAGCCAGCTGACCGAGCGCGACCCGCAGCGTGCCGAGGAGATCAACGAGCAAATCCGCCAGATGGAACTCAAGCGCAGCGCCGATCAGCTCGGCGACGAATGCGAGGCCTACGACAAACGCCTGAAACAGATCGAGGAGGCGGAAAAACAGGCCGGTGGCTAGCGGCCTGGATACAAGCCGGACGCGTCAATCCGCGGCCGGCTTCCTGCGCTTGAGCGGCGCCATGCCGTCCTGGCTGACCACCGGCGACGGCTCGTGCCGGGCAGCCTTCGGCCGCTTGGCGACCGGCTTGGCCTTTTTCTCGGCCGCCTTCTTCTTCTCGATCTTTTTCTTCTTGGTCCCGGCGGCCTTGCCGGAGGCCTTCAGGTTCTTCGGCCCCTGATAGCTACCCTTCAGCCCCTTGATGACGCGACGCTCGAAGCGCTGCTTGAGGTAGCGCTCGATGCTCGACATCAGGCTCCAGTCGTTATGGCAGATCAGTGAAATGGCCAGGCCTTCGCCCCCGGCGCGCCCGGTGCGACCGACGCGGTGCACGTACTCGTCGCCGGAACGCGGCATGTCGAAGTTGATCACCAGGTCCATGCCTTCGATGTCCAGCCCGCGCGCCGCCACGTCGGTGGCCACCAGCACCTTGACGCCGCCCTGCTTGAGGCGCTCGATCGCCAGTTTGCGCTCCTTCTGGTCCTTCTCGCCGTGCAACACGAAGACCTTCATGTCGCCAGCCACCAAGTGGCCGTACAGGCGATCGGCCTGGGCACGGGTATTGGTGAAGACCACCGCCTTCTGGTAGGTCTCGTTGGCCAGCAACCACTGCACCAGGCGTTCCTTGTGCGCCGGATCGTCGGCGGTGATGATCTGCTGGCGGGTGGCCTCGTTCAGCTCGCTGACACGGTTGAGCTGCAGGTGCAGCGGATCACGCAGGACCTTGCCGACCATCTCACGCAGGCCGGCGCCGCCGCTGGTGGCGGAGAACAGCAGGGCCTGCTGGCGCTTGGCGCACTCGCCGACCAGCCGCTGCACGTCCTCGGCGAAGCCCATGTCGAGCATGCGATCGGCCTCGTCGAGCACCACGATCTCGACATCCCCGAGGATCAGGTTGCCGGCGTTGAGGTGCTCGATCAGCCGCCCCGGCGTGCCGATCAGCACATCCGGCACCTTGCGCAGCATGGCCGCCTGGACCTTGAAGTCCTCGCCGCCGGTGATCAGCCCGGACTTGATGAAGGTGAACTGCGAGAAGCGCTCGACTTCCTTGAGCGTCTGCTGGGCCAGCTCGCGGGTCGGCAACAGGATCAATGCACGTACGTCGACGCGTGGCTGGGCATCGCCGATCAGCCGATTGAGCATCGGCAGCACGAACGCGGCGGTCTTGCCGCTGCCGGTCTGCGCCGTCACGCGCAGGTCGCGCCCCTCCAGCGCAGGCGGGATCGCCGCCACCTGCACCGGGGTCGGCTCGACGAATTTCAGTTCGGCGACGGCCTTGAGCAGGCGTTCGTGCAGGGCGAATTGGTCAAACAAGGGAGCTACCTCGGAGTCGAAAAACAGTGGCATAGGTTACCCCGTCTGCGAGGCAAAGGCGCGTTCTGTAACCGCCTGCGTGTTTTCCCTGCCGAACACACGCTAAGCTGATGGAAACGAAGCGGCTTAATGCCCGAGGAAACGTGCATGACCTCAACGAAACGAATGATCCCTTTGGCCGGCGCCCTGTCGCTGGCCCTGTGTGCCTCGGCCGGCGCTGCCCAACCGAACAACGACCGCCCCGGTCACCAGGGCAAGTCGGCGGCGGGCCATCAGCCTGCGCAACAACAGAACCTCCGCCTGCATGCTCCCTCGGTGGATATCGGCCAGGTCCGCATCACGCTGCGCAGTCATCGCGACCTGCTGGCCCCGGCCACCTCCCTGCCACCGGGTATCCGCAAGAACGTGGCGCGCGGCAAGCCGCTGCCGCCGGGCATCGCCAAGAACATGGACAGCCGCCTGCTGGCCCACCTGCCGCATTACGACGGTTATGAGTGGAAGCAGCTGGGCCGCGATGTGATCCTGGTCGCCATCGCCACCGGCATCGTCTACGAGATCCTGGAGAACGTCCTGGATTGAGGCGCGGCGGTGTGCGTACGCCTCTTGCCAAGCGCCGAACGGCCTACTTCGGCTCGCAGGTCAGCGTGATGCGCAGGCGGATCACATCCCGCTTGAACTTGGAAGTCAGCGCCTTGCGCTCACCCGCCTGCAACTCCACGCGACGCGTGCGCGGGGCCTCCGGGCCGTTGCGAAACACCGCCGTGCACACCGCCGGCGTCTGGCCGTAATTGAGCAGCAGCAGGCCGGCGAGATCGCGATCGATGGCCTCCGGGGTGGCATTGATCTCCGCGCCGTTGAGCTGCTGCTCGAGTTCCACCGGATAGGTGGCGGCAACCGCGGCGAGCGGCAACAAGGCAAAAAGCATGTAACTGAGTCTTCTCATCTGCGGCGGTCTCCTCGAGAGAACGGCCAGCGTAACAGACCCTGAGCGTACCAGCCCCTGGAGGAATCGAAGATGAAAGTGCCCCGTGTGACCCTCGATCAATGGCGCACCCTGCAGGCCGTTATCGATCATGGGGGCTTCGCCCAGGCCGCCGAGGCCCTGCATCGCTCGCAGTCTTCGGTCAGCTATACCGTCGCGCGCATGCAGGAGCAGCTCGGCGTTCCCCTGCTGCGCATCGACGGCCGCAAGGCCGTGCTCACCGAGGCCGGGGAGGTACTGCTACGCCGCTCGCGGCAGCTGGTCAGCCAGGCCAGCCAACTGGAGGAGCTGGCGCACCACATGGAGCAAGGCTGGGAAGCCGAGGTCAGGCTGGTGGTGGATGCCGCCTATCCCAGCGCCAAGCTGATCCGGGCCCTCACCGAATTCATGCCCCAGAGCCGCGGTTGCAGGGTCCGCCTGCGCGAGGAAGTGCTCTCCGGCGTCGAGGAAGTGCTCAAGGACGGCACTGCGGATCTGGCCATCAGCGGGCTGGATATCACCGGCTACCTGGGCAGCGAGCTCGGCACCGTGGAATTCGTCGCCGTGGCGCAGGCGCAGCACTCGCTGCATCAGCTCGGCCGCAAGCTGAGCGTCCAGGACCTGCAGAGCCAGATGCAGATCGTGGTGCGCGATACCGGCCTGCGCCAGCCACGCGATGCCGGTTGGCTGGGCGCGGAACAGCGCTGGACGGTCGGCAGCCTGGCCACCTCCGTGGCCTTCGTCAGCAGCGGCCTGGGCTTCGCCTGGCTGCCGCGGCACATGATCGGGCGCGAACTGGCCGAGGGCATCCTGAAGCCGCTGCCACTGGTCCAGGGCAGCATCCGCCGGCCGTTGTTCTATCTCTACACTAACCACGATAAACCGCTCGGCCCGGCGACCCGGATTCTCATCGAGCTGATCAAGACGTACGATGCAGGGCAGGCCAATGGCGGTCTGCCCGGCTAGCCAGCCGATACCCGCGCACCGCCGCCCGGCCGTACTGACCAGATTCCCTCAACACCAGGAAAGACACCATGTTGAAACGCATCGCCCTCGCCGCCTGCTCGCTACTACTGGCCGGCAACCTGCTGGCAGCGGAAAACCCCCACGTGCTGCTGACGACCAGCCTGGGTGAGATCGAGATCGAACTGGAGGCCGAGAAAGCCCCGATCAGCGTCGAGAACTTCCTCGGCTACGTGGACAGCGGCTTCTACGACGATACCGTGTTCCATCGCGTGATCCCGGGCTTCATGATCCAGGGCGGTGGCTTCGGCGAAGGACTGAACCAGAAGCCCACCAAGGCGCCGATCAAGAACGAGGCCGACAACGGCCTGCACAACGTGCGCGGCACCCTGGCCATGGCCCGCACTCAGAACGTCAACTCGGCGACCAGCCAGTTCTTCATCAACCATCGCGACAACGACTTCCTCGACCACGGCGCCCGCGACTTCGGCTACGCGGTGTTCGGCAAGGTAGTACGCGGCATGGAAGTGGTCGACCAGATCGCCCAGGTACCGACCGGCAACCGCAGCATGATGCAGAACGTTCCGCTGACGCCGGTGAAGATCATTTCCGCGAAGAAGCTCTGACCCTCTGAAGGCCGGCGCCGCCGCCCGAAGCGCGGCGCTGCCCTCTCTTCACACCCCTTCCTGTCGATACGGCAGCGCCGCCCACGCCGACTCGGCATAAGCCAGCACGCCGGCGCGCTCCTGCAGCAGGAAGTCCGCCACCGCCGCGCGCAGGCCGGGATGCGCCAGATAGTGCCAGGAGCGGGTGATCACCGGCTCGAAACCACGGATCAGCTTGTGCTCGCCCTGGGCTCCAGCATCGAACCACTGCAGTCCATCGGCGATGGCCTGGTCGATGCCCTGGTAGAAGCAGGTCTCGAAGTGCAGGCGATCGAACTCGGCCAGGCAGCCCCAATAGCGCCCGTACAAACCGCTGCCATTGCGCAGACTGAAGGCCATCGCCACCGGGCGCGCGCCCTGCCGCGCCAGCACCACGCGAATCGCCTGCGGCATGCGCTCGGCCAGCAGGCTGAAGAACTGGCGCGTCAGATAGGGCGCCTGCCCGCGCACGCGATAGGTGTTCGCGTAGCAGGCATGGACGAAGTCCCACTCCACCTCGCTGAGCTGGTGCCCCTCGCGCCAGTCGAACGCGATGCCCTGCCCGGCCACCTGCTCGCGCTCCTTGCGCAGTTGCTTGCGCTTGCGCGACGTGAGCCCATCGAGAAAATCCTGGAAGTCGCGATAGCCGCGGTTGTGCCAGTGGAACTGGCAGCCGATGCGCTCCAGCCAGCCGTCGCGCCCGGCCAGTACCGCGTCGGCCTGCGGCTCGGTGAAATTCACGTGCACCCCGGAAACGCCCTGCGCCTCCAGCGCCTCGACCAACAGGTCGAGCAACCGGCCGGCCGCCTGCACGTCACCCAGCAATCGCGCGCCGCTCACCGGCGTGAACGGTACCGCGCACAGCAGCTTCGGGTAGTAGCGGATGCCGGCGCGCTGGCAGGCGTCGGCCCAGGCCCAGTCGAAGACGTACTCGCCGTAGGAATGGCTCTTGCGATACAGCGGCAGGGCCGCGACAAGCGCACCCTGCTCGTCGCGCAGCAACGCGTGCTCGGGCCGCCAGCCGCTGCGCCCACCGACGCTGCCGCTGTCCTCGAGGGCGGACAGGAAGGCGTGGCGTAGAAAGGGCTGCGAATCGGGTAGCAGGGCATCCCATGCGTCGGGCGCGAGTTCGGCGAGGCCGCCAATGGTCTGGATAGGCATGCCGCCAGTCTGGCCTGTCGTACGAACGAAAAAAAGCCCCGCCAAAGCGGGGCTCAATGGAGCATCACGGATGAGGCGATGTTTTAGAACACGTATTGGCCGCGAACCACGAAGCCGTCGCCGTCGTCGTCGCCGGCCTGGTTGGTGATGCCGTCGGTCTTGACCTTGACGTAGGCGGCGCTCAGCTTGACCGCTTCGTTGACGTACCAGTTGACGCCCAGGTTGTGCAGCTTGCCGTCGACGTCGCCGACATCGCGCAGGCCGGCGCCGTAATCGACGACCCCTGCAACTGCACCCACGCCGTTATCGTCTTCGACGGTGAAGTCGTCATAGCGATAGAAGACTTCCCACGCACCGGTCTGCTTGTTCTCCGGCTTGATGGCGTCGAACTTGCCCAGCTTGTAGCCGCGCGACTCGCCAGTCAGGGTGTAGGCGGCCTGCACGTAGAAGCCGTCGGCTTCGATGTCTTCGGCGGCGTTATCCGCCTCCAGGGTGCGCTTCATGTACTCGCCCTGCAGGGAGAAGGGACCGGTTGCCCAGGCCGCTTCGACGCCCCATGCGCTGTCCTTGTCCCAGTCGCCGGCGGCGGAGTTGTTATAGCCACCGAACAGGCCACGGTTGCCGCTGTTGGCGCCATGGCCACCCTGGGTGTCCACGCCGCGCATGCCCATGCGGCTGCGGAAACGTGCGTCATAACCAGCATCGTCGGCATTGCGCTGGGCGTAGTTCAGGCCCAGGTGCAGCACGTTGCCGCTTTCGTGCAACGGTGCGAACACGCCGCGCAGGTTGAGCTGCTTGGTGCTCTGGCCGTTATCGTCGCCGTTGTCCTTGGAGCTCAGGGTCACCGCACCGAACAGCGAATCGCCCGCCGTGGCGGACAGCTCGATACCCATGCCGTTCTGGTGGCCGTTCACCCACTCCATCAGGTCATAGATGGAGTTCCGCTCGGGAGCCGTGACCCACTTGGAGCTGGTGGCCTTTTCCAGGCCGAAGATGGGGTCGAAGCGGCCGAAACGGATAGCGACCGGGTTGAATCCGGTGTAGGTGATCGACGCTTCGTCGAAGTAGCCGTCGTCGCTGCTGCCGGCGTTATGTGCGAAGTCGTAGCTGATCAGGTATTTCCAGTCCTTGTAGGCCACACCCGACAGTTCGAGGAAGGCACGACGGAAGTAGGCGGCATCCTGGCTACCACCGTCTTCGGTGTAGAAACCATCGAACTGGCTGTAGTCGGCCTGCAGACGCCCACCGAGCTTGAAGCTGAACTCCTTGTCCGTCGTGGCGACTTCCAGGCCACCCTTGGTCTTGACAACGATATCGGCGCCGTCGGTAGTGACGGTACCGGCGAAAGCCTGGGCGGAAACGGCCAGTGCCAAAGCGCTGGCGGCGAAACCGGCGAAGTGCTTACGGATCATCAAAATTCCCCTTTATGTTTAGCGTTGGAAACACACGAGATGGGCTCTTTGTGTTGGGGGGAATCTTGGCGATGGGTTATTTCAGTCCGGTGGCCGGGATGTAAAGGTTTTGTGACAGAGGAACTTTCTTGCACAGCCCGATCCAGAGCGGCTGGCAGCCCTTTGCCGATAGGCGGGACGCTGCAAATGGCCAGGCAGTCAGCTGGCTGGCCCGCGTTCGGAAGGCCGGCGGGCGCCCGCCACCAGCTTGTCCACCGCCTTCGCTGCGGCCGCCATGCCGAAACTGGCGGTGACCATGGTCACCGCGCCGAAGCCGCCGGCGCAATCGAGCTTGACGCCCTCGCCGACGAAGCTCTTGCTCTGGCAGACACCGCCGTCCGGCTTGGGATAGCGCAACTGCTCGGTGGAGAACACGCAGGGCACGCTGTAGCTGCGCCCCGGCGTGCGGGAGAAACCGTAGTCGCGGCGCAGCGTCGAGCGCACCTTGGCCGCCAGCGGGTCGTTGTAGGTCTTGTTGAGGTCCGCGACCTGGATCTGCGTCGGGTCGATCTGCCCGCCGGCACCGCCGGTGGCGATGATCTGGATCTTGCGACGCTTGCACCAGGCGATCAGCGCAGCCTTGGCCAGCACGCTGTCGATGCAATCGATGACGCAATCCATGTCTTGGGTGATGTAGTCGGCCATGGTGTCGCGGGTGACGAAATCGGGTACCGCATGAACCCGGCAGGCCGGATTGATGGTGCGGATGCGCGCGGCCATCTCGTCCACCTTGGGCTTGCCCACCGCGCCCTCCAGCGCATGGATCTGCCGGTTGGTGTTGGTGATGCAGACATCGTCCAGGTCGAACAGGCTGATCTCGCCGACCCCGCTGCGCGCCAGGGCCTCGGCCGCCCACGAGCCCACCCCACCGATACCGACCACCGCCACGTGGGCCGCCATGAGCCGCTCGAGACCAACCCGGCCATACAGGCGGGCTATGCCGCCGAAACGCTGATCATCGATAGACATGCCTGCTCCCCGAAAAAACCTGGCGATTATAGGACCTCGGCGCCTGTCGAGCACTGCAACCGGCCGTCACCGCAGCCATGCGCTTTGCTTTAATATGGCGCCCTTTCCCGCTGCACCGGAGCCGTGATGACCGCCCCCGCCCTTTCCCCGACGCTCGCACTCGCGTGCGAGCTGATCAATCGCCCGTCGGTCACACCGCTGGATGAAGGCTGCCAGCAGCTCATGGGCCAGCGCCTCGCCGCCTGCGGTTTCACCGTCGAGCCGATGCATATCGAGGAAGTGGAAAACTTCTGGGCCATCCGCGGCAGCGAAGGCCCAGTGCTGTGCTTCGCCGGGCATACCGACGTGGTGCCGACCGGTCCGCTGCAGGCCTGGCGGAACCCGCCGTTCGCCGCCCGCATCGACGAGCAGGGCATGCTCCACGGGCGTGGCGCGGCGGACATGAAGGGCAGCCTCGCGTCCATGATTATCGCGGTGGAACGCTTCACCGCCGACTACCCCGACCACAAGGGCCAGATCGCCTTTCTCATCACCAGCGACGAGGAAGGCCCGGCGCAGCACGGCACCAAGGCGGTGGTCGAGCGCCTGCGCGAACGCGGCCAGCGCCTGGACTGGTGCATCGTCGGCGAGCCGTCGAGCACCACCCTGGTCGGCGACGTGGTGAAGAACGGCCGTCGTGGCTCACTCGGCGGCACCCTCAGCGTGCGCGGCCAGCAGGGCCATGTGGCCTACCCGCACCTGGCGAGGAACCCGATCCACCTCGCCGCGCCGGCACTGGCCGAACTCGCCGCCGAGCACTGGGACGACGGCAACGCCTTCTTCCCGCCGACCAGCTTCCAGATCTCCAACCTGAATGCCGGCACCGGCGCCACCAACGTGATTCCCGGCACGCTGGAGGCGGTGTTCAACTTCCGCTTCTCCACCGAATCCACCGTCGAGCAATTGCAACAGCGCACCGCGGCAATCCTCGACCGGCACGGCCTGGACTGGAGCATCGACTGGGCGCTGTCCGGCCTGCCCTTCCTCACCGAACCCGGCGACCTGCTCGACGGCGTGGCCAGGGCGATCCGCAGCGTCACCGGCCGCGAAACCACGCCATCCACCAGCGGCGGCACCTCGGACGGACGCTTCATCGCCACCCTTGGTACCCAGGTGGTCGAACTCGGCCCGGTCAACGCCACCATCCACCAGGTCGACGAACATATCCTCGCCAGCGACCTCGACCTGCTGACCGAGATCTACTACCAGACCCTGGTGAACCTGCTCGCATGTTGATCTGCCCGATCTGCCAGGCGCCGCTGAGCGCCGTCGACAACGGCGTCGCCTGCCCGGCTAATCACCGCTTCGACCGTGCACGCCAGGGCTACCTGAACCTGCTGCCGGTGCAGCACAAGAACAGCCGCGACCCCGGCGACAACCAGGCCATGGTCGAGGCCCGCCGACGCTTTCTCGACGCTGGCCATTACGCGCCGCTGGCCAAGCGCCTGGCCGAACTGGCCACCGAGCGCGCACCGCAGCGCTGGCTGGATATCGGCTGTGGCGAGGGCTACTACACCGCGCAACTCGCCCAGGCGCTACCGAATGCCGAGGGCTACGCGCTGGACATCTCCCGCGAGGCGGTCAAGCGCGCCTGCAAACGCGCGCCGCAGCTCGAATGGCTGGTGGCGAGCATGGCCCGCGTGCCGCTGGCCGACGCCAGCTGCGACCTGCTGGCCAGCGTGTTCAGCCCATTGGACTGGCAGGAAGCCCGGCGCCTGCTTGCCCCCGGCGGCGGCCTGCTGCGCATGGGCCCGACCCGCGAGCACCTGTGGGAACTACGTGCCCGACTCTACGACGAAGTGCGCGATTACGACGACCGGAAACACCTGTCGCTGATCCCGGACGGCATGCATCTGGCCCATAGCGAAACCCTCACCTACGAGCTACAGCTGAACGATACCCAGGCCCGCGCCGACCTGCTGGCCATGACCCCGCACGGCTGGCGCGCCAGCGCCGAACGCCGCGCGGCGGTAATCGATGCGCCCCTCAACGTGCGGGTTGCGATACGCTACGACTGGATTCAGCGCGACGCCTGATCGCCACATGACAGCTCCAGACTCATCACCAGAAGGCAGCCGCCCCATGCGTCAACCGGACATCGAGATCTACCTCAGGGACGCCAGCCAGCAGGCCGTCGGCGAATGGCTGGCACAGGCCATCGGCCCCTGCTCTCCCTGGCAGCAGAAAGGCCAGACCTTCAAGTGCAGCGCCGCCGGGATACCGGTGACCTGGCTGCCGAAGGCGGTGGGCAAATGGCATTGTCTGCTGCTGGAAAGCGATGCCACGCCCTGGGAAGACGACCTCGCCTGCGCCCGCGCCGCCCACCAGGCGCTGGGCGTGGAAATCCGCTGCGCGCCGGGCGGTTGGCAGGAAGAAGAGGCCGAGGAAGAAGCCGACCGCTGGATGCGTGTCAGTGAAGATGGCGAGCAGGAGATCGTCTGGCGGACGGGCTAAAAACTGCAAAAAATTCGTATGGACGGCGATAGGCACCGCCTTGGTGTCCCCGCTGCGCCGGGATGCACAAGCCGCTTTTCGTGGGAGGCCCGCCCCGGGGCGATGCTTTTAGCGCCGTCGGACCTCGCCTGACGCAGCCGCACGGGAACCGGCCACCCCCGCCAAAAGCCCACAAGAAACCGCGCCGGCGATCACCGAGCGGTGCGACACAAGAAAGCCCGTCTCGAGGACGGGCTTTGTCGTCTCGTCAGAGCCCCGCGACGTCTTCGGCCTGCAGGCCCTTCTGGCCCTGGATCACCGAAAACTCCACCTGCTGGCCCTCGGCCAGGGAGCGGTGCCCTTCGCCGCGAATCGCGCGGTAGTGCACGAAGACGTCCGCGCCGTTACCCCGCTGAATGAATCCATAGCCTTTAGCATCGTTGAACCACTTGACGGTTCCGGTCTCGCGTTCAGCCATTACCACTTCTCCAACTCGCTTTTTGTTATTCCTCGGAAAGAGGAGCTCGACGGCTAGGCCCTCACGCCATCCGCTGCCTGGCGGCGGGACGTTGCGCTTGGAACCGACCGTCGCCGGAGTATAAAACAACGAAAATCGCTGTCAGCCTCTTTTTCGTTACCGCTTTGCCAACGGGTTCGCCCGTGCCGAACGCCGTCGGCACGGAGCTCGCTCATCAGGCAGACTTGCGCCGCCGCCACAGCCACAACACCAGCACCACAACGGTCAGCAGCAACGGCACCAGGGCGATATTGGCGAACTTCAGCATCCGCCCCAGCGCCTCGATATCGGCATTGAGCTGGTAGCGCACCTCGCGCAGCTCCTTGCGGATGCGCACCTTCTCCTGCAGGAACTGCTGCAGCGTCCGCTCCTGCTCGGCAGTCAGTTCCAGCGATCGCTCGGGATCGGGACTCTGCAACTCGGCCAACTGTTGCTCGGTATCGGCCAGGCGCTGCTGCAGCACCTCCTCCTTCTCGCGGAAGCGGTTCTCGGCCTGGCGCTGCAGCGCCTCGACCATCACGAACGGGCGGGTGAAACGGCCACGGGAGCGCACGCTGATCAGCGCATCGGTGCCCGAGAGGTTGTCCAGCGCGTTGATCACGAAAGCACCATTGTCCGCCCACGGCTGTGGAACGCGCTGGCCGAAGAAGTCCTGCACCTGCACCCACATGCGGTCGCTGAGCAGGTCGCTATCGGCCACGGCGATCACATTGATGTGCTCGCTTTCCTTGATGCCCTCCTCGCGGCCTTCGATGCCGTCCGGGAAGGCCGTCTGCGCCGGCCCCTGGATGCGCGCCGCCAGCACGTAGCGCTCGCCGGTGGGCTCCAGGCCACGTAGCAACGCCTGCGGATCGTCCAATGTGGCGAAGCGCTGGGCGTCGACCGGCATCGCGTAGGCGGAGCTGCGCAGCAGCGGCGTGAAGCGCGTCGTGGCGTTCTCCAGCGGTTCGAGGATGCCGCCGCTGGCGATGGTGAGATTCTCCAGCGCCGCGGTGGTGACATCGTCCCGGTCCATGGCCGCCTGCGGCAGGTTCAGCCAGCCGGCATGCCGCACCGGGCGGCGCTCGGCGCCCATGCCCACGGACATCGCGTAGGACGCATCGGCGATCACCTTCTCGGGCACCATGCGCACGCCCCAGGCCTTGAACAGCGGTTCGAGATCCGACGCGCGCTGCTCATCGAACTCGCCCGGGCCGAAGCCCATGCCCGGATCGGCTTCGCTGAACGGATCGAGGAACACCAGCAGCTTGCCGCCGCGCAGGACGAACTGGTCGATGGCGTACAGCGTCTGCTCGGACAGCTCCTTGGGATGGATCAGCAGCAGCACCGAGACGTTGGTCGGGATCATGTCGACGTCGCGCTTGAGGCTCTCGATGTGGAACAGCTGGCGGACCTCCTCCAGCACCATCCACGGTGGCGTCGCCTGCTGCGTGCGCATGTCGAAGCCGCCCGTCAGCTGCAGCCCGGAGAGCACGCCGACCACCGGCAGCTCGGCCGTCGCCAGGCTCTGCACCAGGCGGCTGATCTCGTATTCGAGGAATTCCTCCTGATCCAGCGGGAAGAACGGGATGATCTGCGTCGCGCCCTCGGCATTGGTGCCGGCCAGGCCGAAGTAGACCTTGTCGCCGCTCTGGTTCAACGGCACCGCCTGCAGGCCGAACTCGGCGGCACGGTCCTCCTCCTCGGAGAACGGCTGCGGGTCGATGATGTGCAGTTTGAGCTTGCCGCCGGAGGCGCGCTGGTAGGCCTTGAGCATCTCCTCGACGCGGCGCGCGTAGTTGCGCAGCGCCACCAGCTCCTGGGCCGCCCCGTCGGAATAGAAGAAATGCAGCTCCAGCGGCTCCTGCAGGCCGGCGAGGATGCGCTCGGTGCCTGCCGAAACCGTGTAGAGCTTCTGCTCGGTGAGGTCCAGCCGGGCATTGGTGAACAGCAGGCTGGAGGCCATGTTGAAGGCCAGGAACCCCAGCGCGATCAGCAGCAGCCCGGCCCCGGAATAGATGACTCGTTTCATGTCCGTTCCCTCAGGCGGCTTTCTTCAGGTCGACGACCACGGCGGTGGCCGCCAGCCAGGCGACGATCAGCGTGACGAAATACAGCAGGTCACGCAGGTCGATCACGCCCTTGCTGATGGAATCGAAACGGATCAGGAAGCTCAGCGAAGCCACCGCATCGATCAGCCACTGCGGCGCCCAGGCGAAGGCGTCCAGCACCATCGGCAGGCCGCTGACGATGAACAGGAAGCACACCGCCACCGAGAGGATGAAGGCGATCACCTGGTTCTTCGCCAGCGCCGACATGCACGAACCGATCGCCAGGAAGGCGCCGGCCAGCAGCCAGCTGCCGAGATAGCCGGCGACGATCACACCGTTGTCCGGCTCGCCCAGGTAGTTGACGGTGACGACCATCGGGAAGGTCAGCAGCAGCGCGATGCCGGCGAACACCCAGGCGGCGAGGAACTTGCCGGTGACCGCCTCGAAGCGGGTGATCGGCAGCGTCATCAGCAGCTCGATGGAGCCGGACTTGCGCTCCTCGGCCCACAGGCGCATGGCGATCGCCGGCACCAGGAACAGGTAGAGCCAGGTGTGGAAGCTGAAGAACGGCGTCAGGTCGGCCTGGCCGCGCTCGTAGAAGCCCCCCAGGTAGAAGGTGAACACCCCGGACAGCACCAGGAAGATCACGATGAAGACATAGGCGAGCGGCGTGGCGAAATAGCTGGCCAGTTCGCGCTTGAAGATCACCGGCAACTGGCTCATAGCGCCTCCCCGCGGGTCAGGGTTCGGAACACCTCGTCCAGCCGGCCGCGCTCCACGTCCAGCTCCGTCACCACCCAGCCGCGCTGGCTGATCAATGCGTTGATCTGCGGGAAGATCACCTGCCCCGGCTGCGCCAGCACGGTCAGGCTGTTCTCGCGCTCGTTGAGCTCGACCCCGGCCACGCCCGGCAATGCGGCCAGGGCGATGTCGTCCAGCGGGTTGTCGCTGACCAGGGTGACCGCCTGGTGGTACTTCGAACGGCTCTCCAGCTCCAGCGGCGTGCCGTCGGCGACCAGCTTGCCGCCGGCGATCACCACCGCGCGGGTACACACGGCGGTGACTTCCTCGAGGATATGGGTGGAGATGATCACGATCTTGTCGTGGGCCAGGCCCTGGATCAGCTGGCGCACCTGATGCTTCTGGTTAGGGTCAAGGCCATCGGTGGGCTCGTCGAGGATCAGCACCTTGGGATCGTGCAGGATCGCCTGGGCCAGACCAACGCGGCGCTTGAAGCCCTTGGACAGCGTCTCGATGGACTGCCCGAGCACCTTCTCCAGTTCCACCTGCGCCACGGCGGCCTCGACCCGCTGACGCTTGTCCGCACCGCGAAAACCGCGCACCTCGGCGATGAACTCGAGGAAGCCGCGCACCGTCATGTCGCCATAGCAGGGCGCACCTTCGGGCAGGTAGCCGATCTGCCGCTGGGCCTGCAGGGTCTGGCTCTGGATGTCATGGCCGAGGATGCTGGCGGTGCCGGAGCTCGGCGCGAGAAAACCGGTCAGCATCTTCATGGTGGTGGACTTGCCCGCGCCGTTCGGGCCGAGAAAACCCAGCACCTCACCCGGCCGGACGCTGAATGACAGCGCATCCACTGCCGTGTGCTGGGCGAATCGCTTGGTCAGACTTTTTAATTCGATCATTCACTCACCAGTACGCTCAGAGGCCTGGCGCGCCGCCGCGCGACCCGAGCCAGGCCCTGCAAAAATGCCGGCGGAACTATAAGAACAGCTACTGGACGAATGCAACCGCGCGGCTTGGCAGCAACGTTTGCCGGACGTTGCCGCCAAGCCTCCAAGCGATGCAATGGACCCCGCACAGCGCTTGGAGTACGTTCTCGAATCCATGGACAGCGGCGATCGATCTGCCTGGTCACGCCGCCTCTCAAGGTGGTTACCGACACATGTCCCTACGCTTCGGAGAAATTCCTGCCTCGCTGGCGCCAATGGAGCTGTTGCTGCTCGCCGATCCTTCGCCGAGCAAGGTGCGCTCGTATCTGGCGGACTCGACGTGCTTCGCCGCATCGCTCGACGGAACGGTCGTCGCATCGGTGTCGTGCGGCCGATCGGCGAAGGCGCGCATGAGCTGATGAATATCGCGGTACGACCCACCCGGCAGAAAGCGGGCCACGGCACCGCACTGCTGGAATGGATCATCGAGCACTACCGCAGGCTGGGCGCCGGCCGGCTCGAAGTGGGCACGGGGTCGTTCGGCTATCAACTGACGTTCTATCAACGCCAGGGCTTTCGCGTAACGCGGATAGAACGAGACTTCTTCGTCGAGCACTACCCCGAGCCGATCATCGAGGACGGGATCCGCCACATGGACATGCTGCGCCTCACGCTCAGCTATTCAGGTGATTCCGGTTAGCCGCGGCCAAGTCGCCGCCCTTGCTGCAAACGGAGCTGCGAGCAACAGCCTCCTCCTTTGATCAGAGAACACTGCAATGCCGAACCCGATCGAATTCGAAACCGAACGCCTGTTCATGCGGCAATGGCGCCCGAGCGACCGGGCGCCCTTTGCCGAACTGAACGCAGACCCGCGGGTCATGGAGTATTTCCCTGCCCCGCTCGAGCGCGACGAGAGCGATGCGCTGGCCGATCGCTGCCAGGCGCTGATCGAGCAGCGAGGATGGGGCTTCTGGGCCGTGGAGCTGAAGGCATCCGCCGAGTTCATCGGCTTCCTCGGCCTGCATGTACCAATCGCCGAGCTGCCCTTTTCGCCGTGCGTGGAGATCGGCTGGCGCCTGGCCGTCCAGCACTGGCACAAAGGTTTGGCAACGGAGGCCGCGCGCGGTGCGCTCGCGGTGGGTTTCGACAGGCTGGATTTGGCGGAAATCGTCTCTTTCACCACACTCGGCAATCAACGTTCGCGTGCGGTCATGCAGCGAATCGGCATGCGCGAGGCGAGCCGCTTCGAGCATCCGAGCATACCCATCGGTCATCCACTTCGCGCACACTGCCTGTACCGTCTTTCGCAGGTGGACTATCGGGCGCAGCAGATTGCAGGCGACTGAGCCCCGTCCGAACCGTCCGAACACGCTCCCGCCTACAACCTGGTCCTGGTCATGCCCGTCCTGTTGCTCTCCCTGTTGCTGCTCGCTGCTTCCGGCTTCGCCCATGCGGAGGACGGGGCAATTGCCCGTCTGTTCGAACGCGCGGGGGTCGAGGGGACACTGGTGATCGAGTCCGTCGCCACGGGCCAGCGCTTCATCCACGACGATGAACGCGCCGGCACGGCTTTTCCCGCAGCGTCCACGTTCAAGGTGCTGAACACTCTGATCGCACTGGAGGAAGGTGCCATCGCCGGGGCGGACGAGATCATCCCCTGGGACGGCACCCGTTACGAGATCGAGGACTGGAACCGCGACCAGACCTTGAAGAGCGCATTCAGGGTCAGCTGCGTCTGGTGCTACCAGTGGCTGGCCCGGCGGGTGGGCGCGGCGGCCTATCTGCGCCACATCCGCCAGGCGCATTACGGGCAGCTGCACGAACCTGTCAACGTCACCGAGTTCTGGCTCGATGGCTCGCTGCGCGTCAGCGCCGAACAACAGGTGGGCCTGCTGCGCCAGGTGGTCGCGCGCAGCCTGCCGTACCGGGCGAGCAGCTACGACACCCTCAGGACCATCATGCGCGTCGACAGCACGCCGGCTTATCGCCTGTATGCCAAGACCGGCTGGGCGGCTCGCGACAATCCTGGCATCGGCTGGTACATCGGCTATGTTGAAGCCGGCGCCGACACCTGGCTGTTCGCGCTGAATCTGGACACCCGCGATGCGACCGATCTGCCCTTGCGCCAGCGGATCGCGCTGGATGCGCTGCGGGCGAAGGACATACTCCCGGCCCAGTGATTCTTCCAATGGTCCGCGGCAGCAACCCGGCGACGCCGCGTTCCACACCACACCAAACGGAGCCGCCATGCGCAGCGACGAGATCAAAGCGGTATTCGATCAACAGGCCGCCAGCTACGACGAGCGCTGGGCCAGAACCGCGCCCATTCGCAATGCCCTGCATTTTCTTCTGGAGGCGGTGTTCGCACCGCTGCCGGCCGAGGCGCGGGTACTGTGCATCGGCGCCGGCACCGGCGAGGAAATTCTGCACCTGGCCCAGTGCCGACCCGGTTGGACCTTCACCGCGGTGGAGCCATCGGGCGCGATGCTGCAAGTCCTTCGCGACAAGGCAACCCGAGCCGGAATCGAACAGCGCTGCCAGTTCCATGAGGGCTACCTGGAGACCCTGCCTGAGCAGGCCCCCTTCGACGCGGCAACCTCCCTGCTGGTATCCCAGTTCATTCTCGAGCGCGACGCACGCATCGGCTTCTTTCGTGACATAGCCGCCCGACTCGGCCCGGGAGCACTATTGGCCAGCTCTGACCTGGCTGCGGACGTCACCACGCCGGCGTATGCCGCGCTGCTGGAAACCTGGCTGAACATGATGACCATCGCCGGCATTCCCGCGGCGGGCCTGGAGCAGATGCGTGCCGCCTATGACCGTGACGTGGCAATACTGCCCCCCGAGCAGGTCGCGTCCATCATCGAGGCCGGCGGCTTTGCCTGCCCCGTGCCCTTCTACCAGGCCGGGCTGATCCATGCGTGGCACGCGCGGCGAGCCGATGCGCCCTAGCGCCCGGCCGGTTGTGCAGGCGCTGCTGATCGCCTCCCTCGCCGGCGCTTTCATCTGGGCATTGTCGCCCTGGGCCAGTGGTCAGGCCGAACCCTGGGACGGCGACGGCCTGTACTACAGTGGTGCGCTGTTTACGGCCGGCGTGCTGGCAGGCTTCATCGTGCCGCGACCACTCTGGGCACTGTACCTGGGGGTCGTCGTCGGCCAAGTGCTGTACCTGCTCCTGTTGCTGCCGCTCAGCCCGTTGCTGGCCGTGGGCCTCGCGTTTCTGCTGCTCTGGTCGCTGCTGTTTGCGGCCGGGGCCTATGCCGGCGCTCGCCTTCGTACCCGTTGACGCGCCGGCGTGGCTGATCCGGGCACCCCACGTGTCGAACGGGACCCGGAGTCCCGCAACGGAGGCTTTCCATGACCCCGCCAGAGCTGGCCAACCTTTACCGCGCTTATATCGCCTGCCTCAATGCCCGGGACTGGCTTGAGCTCGGACGTTTAAAAAGCAAAGAGGACAGATTTATTTATTGGCCAGCACACCATCAGCCAGAAAAATAAATCTGCTCCCTTTCGCTCCATGAATACAAAGATCTATCTCGGCTGACTTTCTCGCACTACCAACATTAGACGCCCCTATCAGATTCCCGTGATAAGCAAATCAAGAGCCGCAATGATTTCATCGCGTTGCGCGGAGAGATCGGCAACTTGATTGCCGAGTTGTTTTCTGGCGATACCAGCCAGTTGCGGAGTCACCATTACGTATGGTTTTCCCTCAATTTCAAATATTGGCGTGAGCGTTTTGAGAATTTTCCCTTTCATGGCTGCTGCCGTATAAAGAGGCACTACAACCCGCGTGCCGAGTTCGGCAATCAGGTCGCTTTGCACATCGAGCAGGAAGGGCACGGCCGCCTTGGTGGCTGCGTTGGAGTTCTCGTACACGGCGAACTGAGGCATCAGAAACCCCGCAGACCGTCGCTGAACACGCCGTGGGCTTCCACGTGTTCGTTGTAGGCGCTGATGGCTTTGCGGTTCTCTGCCAGCCATTGCTCGCGCTGTTTCTTCTTCAGGGCCTCGATCAGAGCCTGCTCCAGCGTCGCGGAGAGATTGATATCCAGGTCCTTGGCTTTATTGAGCAAGTCACCGTTGACGCTGAGGTTGGCAGCCCGCTTTGGGGCATTAGGGTTGTAGGCGGCGCGCATGGGATTCATTCCTGAGCATGTGTGCGCATACGTTATGCGCATTATGGCTATGCGGTCAAAGGCGCATCGAACAACTGATGCAATCGTTCGCCTCGCTCAACTGGAATGGGCGAAGGCCCTTCCCTTGGCCAAGCGCCAGATGATGGCCACATTGTCGCCCCGGCTCAGCTCCTGGCCTCCACGTAGCGGCCGAAGTTGTCCAGGATGGCCTGCCAGCCTAGACGCTGGAGTTCGGGCGGGTTCTCGGTTTCCGCGTCGAACCTGACGGTCACCAGGACGCCGTCGGGGTACTCGGTGAACGCGACTTCGGCTTCGCGGCCATCACTCATCCGGTATCCGATGGCCTGCTTCGGTACGACGCGGGTGTAGGTGCCTTCGAAGTCGAACCCTTCGCTGCCGTCCTTCGCTTCCATGCGCGACAGGAACTTGCCGCCTTCGCGCAGATCGACGGTACTCCTGGTCGTGTGCCAGTCTTGCTGAGCGGCATTCCATTGCTCGATGTCCGCGGGATTGTTGTAGGCATCCCAGACCGTGCCCAGGTCAGCCTTTACATAAGCTTCTACGGTGATTTTCATGGTCGTTTCCTTTCGGCTTGGCAGTTGCCTGTGGTCGAACGGGGAAATGGAAATTCGACACTGGCTACGACAGCTGCCACGGCAGATATGCAAAAGGAGGACGTACGATGGTGAAATCAATCAAGCCGAATACGACCCGGAAACCGCCCGTGCCAGCGGATGATCACAGCGATATCGAGGATTGGATCGGGCAGGTGATGCCGGCCCTGCAGCCCATCGTCAAGCATCTGGATGAGCTGATCCGCGCGTCGATTCCCAACCTCCACTACGCCATCAAGTGGAAGAAGGCGTACTACGGGCTGCCAGAGCTCGGCTGGATCATCGAGATGGTCGCCTACGATGTCTCGGTAAACGTGGTCTTCTTCGGCGGGGCGAAATTCGATTCCCCACCGCCGCTGGGAGAGGTCTCTCGCTATGCGAAGGTGAAGACCCTGGAGGAAGCGCAGGGACCGCAGATGCGCGAGTGGATCAAGCAAGCGGGACGAGTCCCGGGATGGACATGAAGCCTGCGAGGAATTACCGGTGCCTGCCGCTTGGAACGGCCAGGGTTCCAGGCTTGCGCCGAAGCATCGTCTGGCACCTCGTCCGTTGGGCTTCGCTGCGCTCAACCCAACCTACGTGAACCAGACATTTTTGCCCGCCATCGCTGCTTACGGCACACTTGCCGCCTTCGAGGGCATCGTCCCTTTCATAGCCGAACCCGCCGTATGACCCGCTCCCCCATTCGCCGTCTGATCTTTTCCCTGCTGCGCCGTGTGCTCTACGTCTGGGTGCGCTCGGAGACCATCAACCAGTCCGCCTTCACCCTCAGGCTGGATCGCAGCAAGCCGGTGTTCTATGTGCTGCAGCAACCCTCGCTGAGCGACCTCGCGGTGCTCGATGCCGAGTGCAGCAAGGCCGGGCTGCCGCGACCGGTGGCCGATGTCGCAGTGGGTGAACATGTCGAGCCGGCGGCGTTCTTCTTCCTCAATCCGGCGGCGAGCTGGTTCGGCCGGCGTACGCGGCTGGTGGCGCCGCCGGCGCTGGTGCGACTGGTCGGCGCGCTGGAGCACAACGCCGTGGAAAACGCGCAGATCGTCCCGGTCAGCGTGTTCTGGGGACAGTCGCCGAATCGCGAGACCAGCGCCTGGAAGCTGCTGTTCGCCGACAGCTGGGCAGTCACCGGGCGGCTGCGCAAGTTGCTCAGCATCCTGGTGCTGGGGCGCAAGACCCGCGTGCAGTTCTCCGCGCCGATCCAGCTCAACGAGCTGGTGGCGCTGAACAAGGGCCACGAGCGCACCCTGCGCATGGTCCATCGCATGCTGCGGGTGCATTTCCGCAACCAGAAGACCGCGGTGATCGGCCCCGACCTGTCGCACCGGCGCAACCTGGTCAAGGGGCTGGTGCATGCACCGCAGGTCCGCCAGGCGATCCGCGAGGAAGCCGAGCGCGAGAACATCGCTCTCGAGAAGGCCGAGGCCAAGGCGCTGCGCTACGGCAACGAGATCGCCTCGGACTACGCCTACACCGCGGTGCGCTTTCTCGAAGTGGCGCTGTCCTGGTTCTGGAACAAGATCTACGACGGCATCCGCGTCAACCATATCGAGCCGCTGCAGGACGCCGTGCGCGGCTACGAGGTGATCTACGTCCCCTGCCACCGCAGCCATATCGACTACCTGCTGCTGTCCTACCTGCTGTTCCGCAACGGCCTGACGCCGCCGCACATCGCCGCCGGCATCAACCTCAACATGCCGGTCATCGGCGGCCTGCTGCGCCGTGGCGGCGCCTTCTTCATGCGCCGCTCGTTCAAGGGCAACCCGCTGTATACGGCGGTATTCAACGAATACCTGCACAGCCTGTTCAGCCGCGGCTTCCCGGTCGAATACTTCGTCGAGGGCGGCCGCTCGCGCACCGGGCGCATGCTGCGGCCGAAGACCGGCATGCTGGCGCTGACCCTGCGCAGCTACGTGCGCTCCTCGCGCCTGCCGATCCTCTTCGTGCCGGTGTACATCGGCTACGAGCGCGTGCTGGAAGGCCGCACCTACCTCGGCGAGCTGCGCGGCGCGGCGAAGAAGAAGGAGTCGATCTTCGACATCTTCAAGGTCATCGGCGCGCTCAAGCAGCGCTTCGGTCAGGTCTGGGTCAACTTCGGCGAGCCGCTCAAGCTCAACGAGTTCCTCGAGCAGGAGCAACCCGGCTGGCGCCAACAGACCTACGCGCCCGACTATCGCCCGCAGTGGCTGAACGAGGCCACCAACCGGCTGGCCGGGCGCATCGCCGAGCGCCTCAACGAGGCGGCGGCGGTCAACCCGGTCAACCTGGTGGCGCTGGCGATGCTCTCCACCAGCCGTCAGGCGCTCGATCACGACGCGCTGGCGCGAATCCTCGACCTCTACCAGGCCCTGCTGCGCGCGGTGCCCTACTCGCCGCACACCACCCTGCCGGAAGGCGACGGCGAAGCGCTGATCGCCTACGTGAAGGACCTCGACCTGCTCGCCGAACAGAAGGATGCGCTGGGCAACATCCTCTATCTGGACGAGCAGAACGCGGTGCTGATGACCTACTACCGCAACAACGTGATGCACATCTTCGCCCTGCCGGCGCTGCTGGCGAGCTTCTTCCAGAGCAGTTCGCGGATGAGCCGCGAGCAGATCCAGCGGTTCACCGAGGCGTTGTATCCCTATCTGCGCGCGGAGCTGTTCATTCGCTGGGAGGAACACGAGCTGGAGGCGGTGATCGACCAGTGGCTGGCCGCCTTCGTCGAACACGGCCTGCTCAGGCAGGACGGCGACAGCTACGTGCGCCCGGCGCCCAGTTCGCGGCAGTTCGTGCGGCTCACGCTGCTGGCGCGGGTGGTCATGCAGACCCTGCAGCGCTTCTACATGGCGACCTCGCTGCTGCTCAACAGCGGCCAGCACAGCCTGAGTGCCGAGGAGCTGGAAGAGCTCTGCACGGTGATGGCCCAGCGCCTGTCGATCCTGCACGGGCTGAACGCGCCGGAATTCTTCGACAAGAGCCTGTTCCGCCACTTCATCCAGAGCCTGCAGGACCAGGGCGTGCTCTGCGCCGATGCCGACGGCAAGCTCGGCTACCACGACAAGCTCGGCGAACTGGCCGAAGGCGTGGCCAAGCGCGTGCTGCCGGCGGAGATTCGCCTGTCGATCCGCCAGGTGGCGCTGGAGCGGCACGATGAGAAATCCGCAGCCGAATCCACACCCACGGATTGAGCCATACTGAGGCCGTTATTCCCCATCCCGAAAGGACATCGCCATGCGCCAACTCCTCACCCTGTTTGCTGGCCTGCTGCTGACCAGTGCCGCCCATGCCCTGTCGCTTACCGACCTGACCCAGGGCGACGCCAGCGCCGGCCTCAAGGATGCGCTCAGCCAGGGCGCCAAGGTGGCGGTGCAGCAGCTCGGGCGGCCCGGCGGATTCAGCAGCGATCCGGACGTGCGCATCGAGCTGCCGGGCAACATCGGCAAGGCCTCGCGCATGCTGAAGATGCTGGGCATGGGCAGCCAGGTCGAGCAGTTGGAGAACAGCATGAACCAGGCCGCCGAGGCGGCCGTGCCGCAAGCCCAGCAACTGCTGCTGGACGCCGTGCGCAACATGACCGTGGAGGACGCCAAGGGAATTCTCGCCGGTGGCGACGATTCGGCCACCCAGTACCTGGACAAGTCCAGCCGCGAGCAGATCCGCGCGAAGTTCCTGCCCATCGTCAAGCAGGCCACCGACCAGGTCGGCCTGGCGCAGCAGTACAACGCCGTGGCGGCCAAGGTGCCGACGGGCCTCTCCGGTGGCTACGCCAATATCGAAGGCTATGTCACCGAGCAGGCCCTGAATGGCCTGTTCAGCGTCATCGCCGAGCAGGAAGCGAGCATCCGCAAGAACCCGGCGGCAGCGGCCACCAGCCTGGCGAAGAAGGTGTTCGGCGTGCTCTGACGAGCCGCGTCTGGACCAGGGTGGGTGGCTTCGGCCATCCACCTTGCGTTTAGCGCGGGCCCATGATCAGGTCCAGGGCATCCGGTCGCGGCGCGCCCTGGTGCTGCTGCAGGCGGCCGTTGTCGTCGAGGTAGAAGATCGCCGGCGTGGCCTGGGCACCCAGTTCGCCCATCAGCATCAGGTTGTCGGTGAGCTGCCGTTCCAGTTCGGCAGGAATCTTATCCAGCGGCTTGAGCTTGCTCGCCTTGCCGGCTGCCTCGTGCGCGTTGAGCGCCGCCTCCGGCTCCTTGGCGCCGAGCAGCGCGGCGGACTTGCCGGCACTGTCCGCACGCAGCATGCCGACCATGATGTGGCGCAGCTGCACCTTGCCGGCCTCGACCCAGGGCCGCGCCTGTTTCCAGAACAGGTTGCAGTAGGGGCAGTTCGGGTCGCTGAACAGGTAGACGATGCGTGGCGCATCGGCGCGTCCGTCGGCGATCCAGCTGCTGCCCGCCATGCGCGCCCACATCTCCTTGCCCAGCGGTTCGTAGACCAGCTTCTCCAGGTGCCCGCGGGTCAGGTCTTCGCCCTTGGCGTCGAGCAGGCTGCCGACCAGCACATGCTCGCCGTCGGGGGTGAGGTACAGCGCCATGCCCTGGCCGTTGTAGCGTGCGGCATAGCCCTGCAGCCCGCCGGGCGCATCGAAGCGGCCGACGACCTCGGCACCACGCGCTTCCACGGCCTTGATCGCCGCCGGCAGTTCCTCGGCCTGGGCCACGGGCAGGGCCAGCAGGCCGATGCCAGCCAGCAGATACGGTAACGGCTTGAGTTGAATCACTGCGCATCCTCTTTCAGTTTTGCCAACGCACGCGCCAGGCTGGCGTGCGAGAGTTCGCCGAGATGGCTGCCGACCTGGCGGCCCTCGGCGTCGTAGAACAGCGTCGTGGGCAGGGCCCTGGAGCCGACATGCTGGCCGAGGCGTCCACCGCCGTCGAGCAGCACGTTCTCCAGCCCCAGGTCCATCGCTTGCAGGAAGCGGTTGATCTCGCCCGCCCCCTCGCCCTGGTTGACGAAGAGGAACAGCGTATCGCGCTCGCGCGCCTGCGCTTCGGCCAGCACCGGCATCTCGCGACGGCACGGCGGGCACCAGGTGGCCCAGAGATTGATCACCAGGGCTGGCCGACGTATGCCTCCAGCGCCACCGGCCGCCCCTGGCTATCGCGCAGGGCCATGTCCGGCAGGCGCGTGCCCTGCTCGAAGGAATGCCATGCCAGGCTGCCGAGGCCCCAACTCGCCACGCCGACCGCCAGCGCAATCCCCAGGGGCTTGCGGCAGCGCCCGCTCGGCGCC
>NZ_AZSV01000045.1:0-36053 GCF_000582595.1 Pseudomonas sp. BAY1663 | reverse complement strand
TCCAATGAAACCAAAACGTTCATCCGCCACTCCTGCTCCGCCCCCAAGCCCGGCCCTCGATCAATTCACGTCCCAACCACATTTCTCCTGAGCCGAATCGACCCCCGGCCGCTTCATCGAACCGTCATATCGGTCTGTTTCCGTGCACCCATGCCTGGCCACGGAGCCCCTCGATGAAGTCGCTACTCAAACTCCACACCCTCACCCTGCTGGGTCTGGCCCTGGCCGCCAACGCCGGCTTGCAGGTGCTGCTGGCCGCCGGCGAGATCAAGCCGTGGGCCGCGATCGACTGGATGGACGTAGCCGGCGAAGGCGGCAGCGCGGTCCTGGCGCTGGCCTGGCTGGTGATGCTGCTGCACAGCCGCCCGGCCGGCCGGGTGACGCGGCTGCTGGCGCTGGGGCTGGCCTGCATCTGCTTTTCCTGGTGGATGGACACGCTCGACGAATTCATCCAGCTGCCCGCCACGATTTCCTGGGACAACTGGCTGGAAACCGCGCCGATGCCGGTCGGCCTGATCCTCCTGACCGTCGGCCTCTATCACTTCAGCCAGGAGCAGCGCGCCATCAATGCGCAGATGAGCAAGCGCGAGCGGCTGTTTCGCGAACATCGGCTGTTCGACAACCTCACCCCGCTGAGCACCGCCGAATACCTGCGGCGGCAGCTCGATCAGACCCTGCGCCAGGCCGACGAGGAGCAGCGCCCGCTGTCTCTGTTGGCGATCGACCTGGACGACTTCAGCCGGGTCAATCAGCGCTACGGCCAGGCCGAGGGCGATCTGGTGCTGCAGGCCGTGGCGCAGCTGCTGGTGCTCAACCTTCGTCATCAGGACCTGCTCTGCCGCCTGGCCGGCGATCGCTTCGTCGTGCTCCTGCCGGATACTGCCGAACAGCAGGCGCGGCAGCTTGCCGAGGAGTTGCAGACCGCCGTGGCCAGCCTCGCCCACAAGACGCGCCAGCATGGCGAACGCCTGCATCTGCGCGCCAGTACCGCAGTGGTGATGGCCTTCGACGACGATGCCGAGCAGCTGCTCCAGCGCCTCAACCTCGCGCTGGCCAAGGCCAAGCAGTCACTGCCGCGCTGCGCCTGAGACGACCATGAGCAGCTCCTTACGCTGGTACGAGTGGGACAGCCGCTTCATCGCCGCGCATCACCAGCCGGCGGTCCTGCTGGACCTGGCGTTGTCGCGCGGCATCGACAGCCACGCGCTGCTGCGCGGCAGCGGGCTGTTCTACGAAGACATCGCCAGTGGCCGGGCGCGGGTCAGCCCGGCGCAGTTGCTGACCCTGATCGGCAACGCGGAACGCCTGCTCGGCGCAGCGGACAGCAGTTTCCTCTTCGGCCAGCGCCTGCTGCCCGGCCATTACGGCGAAGTCAGCCTGGCGCTGGCCAATGCCGGCAATCTCGAGCAGGCGCTGGAGCGCCTCTGTCAGTTCCGCGCCCTGCTCTGCCCGTTGCTGGCTCCAAGGCTGCTGCTGGATGAACGCCAAATTCACCTGTACTGGCTGGATGGCGGCGCCAGTGGGCGGCACCAGCGGTTCCTCGCGGAGGCGCACCTGACCGCCATCGTCGCGCTGTGCAAACGCGGCTCCGGTCTGCGGTTGCCCTGGCGCTTCCAGTTCGCCTATGCGCAGCCGCGGCACATCGAGCAGTACTGGGTGCATCTGGGCGATGCGCTGCAATTCGACCGCCAGCTGACCCTGCTCAGCCTGCCGCGCGAATACCTGCATCAGCCCTGGCCGGAGGCGTCGACCACCGTGGGCCAGGTCGCGGTGCAGGCCAGCCAGCAACAGATCGATGCGCTGGACGGGCCGTGCGCCTTTCTCGATGCGTTCTACCAGTACCTGGAGGCGCACATCCGCGAGCCGCTGAATCTCGAGCGCGTCGCCGTCGCGTTCGCCATGAGCCCGGCGACGCTCAAGCGCAAGCTGGCCAAGCACGGTACGCATTTCCAGGAACAACTGGACCTGGTTCGCAAGCACGTCGCGCTCTACCTCTACCAGGCCTGTGGCTTGGGTAACGAGGCTGTGGCGCGGCACCTGGCTTCAACGACACCACCAATTTCCGCCGCGCTTTCAAGCGCTGGACAGGCGTGGTGCCCAGCGGACTGCAGCCACTGTTCGACGCACCCTGAGGAAATGCTAAGGTTCGGCCCGCACTACCTTCGATGCAAACGGACCGGGCATGGACATCAAGCAGCTGAAGTTTCTCGTGGCGCTCGACGAAACGCGGCATTTCAGCCAGGCGGCGGCGCGCTGTCACGTCACCCAGCCGACGCTGTCGATGCGCCTGCGCACCCTGGAAGACGAGCTCGGTCTGCAGCTGGTGATTCGTGGCCAGCGCTTCGAAGGCTTCACGCCCGAAGGTGAGCGCATCCTGGCCTGGGCGCGTAGCCTGCTGGCCGCTCAGGACGGACTGCTGGCCGAGGCCGCCTCCTGCCGCGGCCAGCTGGTCGGCACGCTGCGCCTGGGCGTAGTGCCGCTGGCCGGGTTCGACCCGATGCAGCTGGTACGGGCGTTTGGCGAACGCCATCCGAGCCTGCGTTTCGAGCTGTTCGCACTCAGCAGCGAGCAGATTCTCGAGCGACTCAGCCGTAATCTGCTGGATCTCGGCCTGTCCTATCTGGAGCGCCTCGACGACGCGCACTTCGCCAGCCTGCCCCTCGGCGAAACGCGCATGGGTCTGCTGCATGACGAGCGCCATTTCCGCTTCGATGCCCCTTCTCTGAGCTGGGAGGCCCTGGCTGGCCTGCCCCTGGGCCTGCTGACCGGCGGCATGCACTTTCGCCAGTCCATCGACCACGCGCTGCGCAGCCGTGGCCTGAGCCTTGCGCCGCGGCTGCAGACCGATGCCGTACATCACCTGCTGCAGGCAGTAGGCGCCGGACTGTGTTGCGCCATCATGCCGCTCGATAGCGGACTCGAGGCCCTGGACAGCCGGCTGACGCTGACGCCTATCGACAATGCCAGCACTCTGGCGCCGCTGGGGCTGATCCTGCGGCGCGGCTCACCCCAGTCCGCGCTGGGCGAAGCCTGCTTCAACGAGGCGCGCGAGCTGCTGCACCGGCGCTGAACGGCATGCTTGATCGACGCCATCTATCGCGCCATCGGACATAGCGATTGGACGCCCGCGACCGACGCTCCTAGCTGCCTGCGTCGACCTGTCGCAGGCAGCCGCCATGCTCTACGCTACCCTGAAATCCGCTGACCCCGCCGAACCGCACGACACAGGCGCTGCGCTGCTGGCCGAGGAATGCGCGTTGGCCATCAGCTACAACGGCCTCAACCACATCGTGATGATGGTGACGCCGCGGGACCTGGAAGAATTCGTCGTCGGCTTCAGCCTCAGCAGCGGACTGATCGAGCGAATCGATGATCTGCGCGACCTGCGCCTGCACGGCGACGGCAGCGCCCGCCGCGCGGAGGCCCAGATCAGCCGCGGGCGTTTGGACACTCAAGCAACAGCGCCGCCAGTTGGCCGGTACCAGCGGCTGCGGGCTCTGTGGGGTGGATGCGCTGGATCAGGCGCTGCCGCTGCTGGCGCCGCTGCAATCGGTGGCACTGCCGCCCGAAGGGCACTTCCATGAGCTGCGCCAGCGCATTGCGAGCGCCCAGCTGATGGCTCGCGACAGCGGTGCGCTGCACGCGGCGCTGTATGTCGACGGCAACGGAGAGATCGCCCTCTGCCGTGAGGACATCGGCCGGCATAACGCGCTGGACAAGCTGATCGGCGCGCTGACGCTGCAACGCCGCAAGCCGAGCGAAGGCTTCGTCGTGGTCACCAGCCGTTGCAGCCTGGAACTGATCCACAAGGCCGTGCGCGCCGGCATCGGCACGCTGGTCAGCCTCTCGGCACCGACTCAGCTCACCGTGCAGTGGGCGCGTCAGCACCACCTCAACCTCATTCATCTGCCCCACCGCAGCGCGCCACGGGTCTACAGCCCGGCACCGGCGCTGCCCGACCAGAACGGATGCCACCCATGAGCCGCACGTCCCGCTTCCACCCCGCCACCCGCTTCCAGCCCTACGCCGGCCCGGCTGGCGGCTGGGGCGCCCTGCGCAGCGTGGCCAGCGCCTGGCTCGGCAGCGGCAATGCGCTGAAGAACATCCGCGCCATGCTCAAGACCAACCAGAACGGCGGCTTCGACTGCCCCGCTGCGCCTGGGGCGACTCGCCGGAGGCCGGTGCGGTGAAGTTCTGCGAGAACGGCGCCAAGGCGGTGAACTGGGAAGCGACTCGGCGCCGCGTGGATGCCACCTTTTTCGCCCGCCACAGCGTCAGCCAGCTGCGTGAGCAGAGCGATTACTGGCTCGAATACCAGGGGCGCCTCACCGAACCGCTCCGTTATGACGCGGCTAGCGACCGCTATCAGCCGATCACCTGGATGATGCGTTCGCGCTGATCGCGCAACACCTGAACGGTCTGGCCAGCCCGCACCAGGCAGCCTTCTACACATCCGGCCGGGCCAGTAACGAGGCCGCTTACCTCTACCAGCTGTTCGGTCGCAGCTTCGGCACCAACAATTTTCCCGACTGCTCGAACATGTGCCACGAGGCCAGCGGCGTCGCCCTTACCGAATCCATCGGTGTCGGCAAGGGCACGGTGACGCTGGAGGATTTCGACCACGCCGATGCGATCTTCGTACTTGGCCAGAACCCCGGCACCAACCACCCGCGCATGCTCGAACCGCTGCGCCAGGCGCTGGAGCGCGGTGCCCAGGTGGCCTGCGTCAATCCCTTGCGCGAGCGCGGCCTGGAACGCTTCCAGCACCCGCAGAAGCCCATCGAGATGCTCGCCAACCAGGACGCGCCAACCCACAGCCTCTACCTGCGGCCCAATCTCGGCGGCGATCTGGCCGTACTGCGCGGCATCGCCAAGTACCTGCTGCAATGGGAACGCGAAGCGCTGGCGAGCGGCGGCCCGGCAGTATTCGACCGGGCCTTCCTCGCCGAACACACCCGAGGAATCGACGATTACCTGGCAGCGGTGGATGCCACGCCCTGGCCGCAGATCGAGCAGCAGTCAGGGCTGGGCCGCGAGGAAATCCGCCATGCCGCGCAGGTTTACCGCGACGCCGGGCGCACCATCGTCTGCTGGGCCATGGGCATCACCCAGCACCGTCACTCAGTGGCGACCATCCAGGAAATCGCCAACCTGCTGATGCTGCGCGGCAACCTCGGCAAGCCTGGGGCCGGTGCCTGCCCGGTGCGCGGCCACAGCAACGTGCAGGGTGATCGCACCATGGGCATCAACGAACGCCCGCCGGCGGCACTACTGGATGCGCTGGAACACCATTTCGCCCTGCCGATGCCCCGCCAGCCCGGGCACAACACCGTGGAATGCATCCAGGCCATGCTGGCCGGAGAGGTGCAGGTATTCATCGGCCTGGGCGGCAACTTCGCCCAGGCCACGCCGGACAGCCCGCGCACCCGCCAGGCGTTGCGCAACTGCGCGCTGACCGTGCAGATCAGCACCAAGCTCAACCGCAGCCACCTGACCATGGGTCGCGAAGCGCTGATCCTGCCCTGCCTCGGCCGCACCGACATCGACCGCCAGGCCTGCGGCCCGCAGGCGGTCACCGTGGAAGATTCGTTCAGCATGATCCACGCCTCCCGGGGCCAGTTGGAGCCGCTGTCGACGCAGATGCGTTCGGAGCCGGCTATCGTCGCTGGCATCGCCGCCGCGACCCTGGGCAAGCGCCCGGTGGACTGGCTCTGGCTGGTGGAAGACTACGCGCGCATTCGCGAGCTGATCGCCGCAACCATCCCGGGCTTCGCCGGCTTCGACCACCGCCTGCATCGCCCTGGCGGTTTCTACCTGGCAATGCCGCCGCGCGCCGGGAATGGAACACCGCCAGCGGCCGCGCCGCGTTCAAGGCGCATGCGCTGCCCGCCGAGTTGCTGCCGGAGCAAGCGCGCCAGCCCGGCGTCAGCGCCGATCTGATCTTGCAGACGCTACGCTCCCACGACCAGTACAACACCACGCTGTACGGCCTGGACGACCGCTACCGCGGCGTCAAGGGCATGCGCGAGGTGGTGTTCGTCAATCCGGCCGACATTCAGCGCCTGGGCCTGGAGGCGGGCCAGCGGGTCGATCTGGTCTCGCTCTGGGACGACGGCATCGAGCGGCGCGTAAGCGGCTTCACCCTGCTCGCCTACGACACCCCGCCGGGCCAGGCCGCCGCCTATTACCCGGAAACCAACCCGCTGGTGCCGCTGGAGAGTTTTGGCGACCGCAGCTATACGCCGACCTCGAAATTCGTCGCCATCCGCGTGCTGCCCGCCACGCAGGCAATGCAGCCGGAGATGATCGTCAGCGGCTGACCACGCCGAGGAAGCCTTACCGGCCCTGCCCGGCGAAGCGCTGGATCTGGTGGGTGGGGCCCGACACGATCAGCAGGTCGCCGGGCAGCACCTGGGTGCTTGGCGTGGCATGCTGGAAATCCTCGTTGGCACGCTTCAGACCAACGACGGTCACGCCGAAGTTCTCGCGCACGGCCGCGTTCGCCAGCGTGCTGTTGTGAATCCGTTCAGGGGCATGGATCTTGGCGATGGCGAACCCGTCATCGAACTCGATGAAATCAATCATTCTTCCGGTGATCAGGTGGGCCACTCGCTCGCCCATGTCCGCCTCGGGATAGACCACGTGGTGAGCGCCGATACGCATCGCGATCTGGCCATGCTCGGCGGTCAGCGCCTTGACCCAGATGTCCTGGATGCCGAGTTCGGTCAGGGCCATGATGGTCATCAGGCTCGCCGCCAGGTCGGTGCCGATACCGACGATGGCGTGGGCGAAGTCCGCGACGCCGAGCTGCCGCAACGCCATGACGTTGGTGGAGTCGGCCTGTACGGCATGGGTGAGCAGGTCCGCCCAGGCGTGCACGGGCTCGGGGTCCTGGTCGATGCCCATCACGTCGTGCCCCAGCCGGGTCAGCGATTGCGCCACGGAGCTGCCGAAGCGGCCCAGCCCGATGACCACCACGCTGTCACCTTTAGAGAACGAAAATTTCTCTGAAAACAACAATTTATCCAACAATTGGTTGTTCCTCCGGATAGCGGTAGGGCATGCGGTGTTCCCCCAGGGCAAGCGACGCCGCGAGGGTGATGATTCCGACCCGCCCGACGTACATGAGCAGCGTCAGCATGAGCTGGCTGGACTCGGGCAGGTCGGCGGTGATCCCCGTGGAAAGCCCAACGGTGCCGAATGCGGAAATGACCTCGAATATCACCTGATCGGTGGGGAAATCGGTTTCGCGAAGAATGACCAGCGTACCCAGCACCACCATGGCACTGCCCAGCACCAGCACCGTGATGGCCTGGCGCTGCGCCGAGCTTCCGACCCTGCGCCCGAATGCCTCGCTGTCGGTCCTGCCGCGGATTTCGGCGATCACCAGCAGCGCCAGGATGGCGACGGTACCGACCTTCACCCCGCCGGCGGTGCCGGCACTGCCGCCGCCGATGAACATCAGGAAGTAGTGCAGCGCCCAGCTTTCATGGGTCAGGGCGTCGATGTCGATCGAATTGAAACCGGCGGTTCGCGCCGAAACGGAAGCGAAGGCGGCCGACAGCAGTTTCTCCGGCCAGGCCATCGGCCCGAGCGTGTTCGGGTTCGACCATTCGAACAGCAGCAACGTCAGAAAGCCGCCCACAAGCAGCACCGCGGTGCCTGACAGGGTGAGCTTGGTATGCAGCGACCAGTGACGCGGATCGGAGAATTTGCTGCGCAGATCATAGAGGACGGGAAACCCGAGCCCGCCGATCACGATGGCCATCATGACCGGTAGCAGGATCAGCGCATCCGAGGAATAGCGGACAAGGCTGTCGCCATGAATCGAGAACCCCGCGTTGTTGAAAGCCGAGACGGCATGGAACAACCCGCTCCAGGCCGCCTCCCCCCAGGGGAGGCCATAGGACAGGTGCAGCCGGAGGGTCAGCAGCAGCATGATCACCAGCTCCATGCCGAGGGTCACCACCAGCACCAGCTTGGCTACGCCCGAGATATCGCCCAGGCCCAGCACATGGGACTCGGCCTGGGCGATCAGCTTGGTCCTCAAGCGAAAGGACCGGTTGACCAGCAGGCCCAGCAGCGTTGCCAGCGTCATCATGCCGAAACCGCCGAGCTGAAAGAGCAGCATGATCACCGACTGCCCGAACAGCGACCAGTACGTGCCCGTATCCACCACCACCAGGCCGGTTACGCAGACGGCCGATACGGCGGTGAAAAAGGCGGTGACCCAGGGTGCGGATTCCCCATGGGCATGGGCCACCGGCAACGAAAGCAGGATGCTGCCGCAGAGGATGGCGAGCAGGAAAACCAGCGCGACCGCTCTACCCGGATATAGCAGTGATTTCATTCGACCTGACGCCGACAGACCAGAAGAGTGCGCTCCGACATCACCGACGAACGGGCGGCCCTCGAAGCAGGGCGAGAGACTATGCGCAATAGGCCGCGCGTTCAATCGCAACGCGGCGATTTGCTGGCCAGCCGCCATCGAGCTCAGCCCGGCCGACATGCGGCCGCGAAGCGGTGAACTCCCGCCGATCCCCGCTGTCTGTCAGCTGATGCACCATACGGGACGGCTATAGGGCTATGTGTCCTTTCGGAACGCTGCCGCCAAGCGCCCCCGTCCGTAGCCACCGACCCAATCTGGCCGCTTCAGTCCTGCGCCTGCCCGTCGCGTATTCCGGCAGGCCCCGCCAGACGGTGCCTCTCCTCACCGCCCCGCTCATCAGCGGCTTCATTCTTCTTGATTAACGTGAACGGTTCATGTCGATATCTCTCCATCTTTCTGCCACGCTCTCCCGCCTCCCCCTTTCCGCCTCGCGCCGGGCGATCGGCGCAGGCCTGCTCGGTGCGCTGCTGGGCGCTGTCGGTACGGTCAATGCGCAAGAATCGAATACCCGCTGGGTCAGCGACAGCCTGAACACCTATGTACGCAGCGGCCCGACCGACGGCTACCGCATCGTCGGCACCCTGACCTCCGGGCAGAAGGTCGAACTGGTCAGCACCCAGGGCGACTACAGCCAGGTGCGATCCGAGTCCGGCAGCACCGTCTGGATTCCCAGCAAGGAACTGCAGGAAGTGCCCGGCCAGGCCGAACGCCTGCCGCAGCTGGAACAGCAGGTCGCCGAGCTCACCGACCAGCTGGAGACCATCGACGCGAGCTGGCAGGCGCGTGTGCAGGGCATGCAGGAGACGCTGGATTCACGCAAGACGCTGATCGATGAGCTGGACGCACGCCGTGTCGCCCTTGAGGCCGAGCTGACCGATGCCCAGTCGGAGCTGCGTGCCACCCAGGCACGCCTGGGCGAGGAGAACCAGCGCGTGCTCATGCAATACATGGTCTACGGCGGCAGCATCGCCGGCGCCGGGCTGCTGCTGGGCCTGATCCTGCCGACGCTGACCCGCGGCCGCAAACGCAACGACCGCTGGTTCTGAGGCAACCCGGGCCAAAAGCAGCCTCTACGCACCATCCCCGTAGGAGCCGGGGGGCGCCGAGTCCTTGCCGGCGATCATCGGCGTTGCGCGCGGATCGCCAGCAAGCCGGCTCCTACGCGTCCCCAGGGGTTTCAGCCCATCAAGCGACTCTGCTGGGCTGAAGTGACCGAGGGCCCTGCCCCGGGCCGTTCCGTTCGTCCAGCCACCATCGCTCGCCCTGCGCCCCGACTATGCTTGCCAGAGAGATCTCCTAGGAAGCCAGGCACATATGGGCGCAGTATGGCGGTCCGACAATCAATCCCAGACAGGGCGGTCCAAACGCGCCCCCTCCCCCTTTCATCCCAAACACGCAAAAGCCGCCGCAAGCGGGCCCGCAGACTCGCGTGGCTGGCCGGCCTGACCTTGCTCGCCGCGGGCGGCTACCTCGGCTGGCAGGAACTGCAAACCTCGCAATGGCAGGCGCAGTGGCTGAGCCGCTATGCCGCGAGCCTCGAATACCGCGTCCGGCCGGGGCCAAGCACACGCATCCAGTTTCCCGACGATGGTCCCTTCGACCGCCGGCTGGGCTACGTCGCGCTGCCGCGCTTCATCGAACAGCTGGCACAGCGCAACTTCCGCATCGAGGAGCAGGCCCGCTTCTCCCCGGCCCTGCTGGATTACGCCAGCCGCGGCTTCTTCCTGCCCTACCCGGAACAGGCCCAGGCCGGGCTGACCATCAACGACTGCCGCGGCGTGCCGCTGTATGCCAACAGCTATCCGCGCCAGTACTACGAGTCCTTCGAGGACATCCCGCCGCTGGTGGTCATGAGCCTGCTGTTCATCGAGGACCGTGGCCTGCTCGACGCCGACCGCCCCCATGCCAATCCGGCCGTGGACTGGCCGCGCTTCACCAAGGCCGCTATCAGCCAGCTGGAGAAGCGCCTCGGCCTGGCCGGTCAGGCCGCCGGCGGCAGCACCCTGGCGACGCAGGTGGAAAAGTACCGCCACTCGCCCGAAGGGCGCACCGGTGACCCGCAGGAAAAACTCCGGCAGATGGTGTCGGCCAGCGTGCGCACCTACCGCGAGGGCCCGCAGACCCTCGCCACGCGCCAGCGCATCGTGCGCGACTACCTGAACAGCGTGCCGCTGTCCGCTGCGCCCGGGCATGGCGAGGTGCACGGCATCGCCGATGGCCTGCGCCTGTGGTTCGGCGCCGACTTCGCCGAGGTCAACCGCCTGCTCGACCCGGGCCGCAACAGCGGCTCCGGGCTGCAGGCGCAGGGCCTGGCGCTGCGCCAGGTGCTGTCGCTGCTGATCGCCCAGCGGCGCCCCTCCCATTACCTGGGTAGCAGCAGCGGCCGCGAGGAAATGGCCGGGCTCACCGACAGCCACATCCGCCTGCTGGCCAACGCCGGTCTCATCGGCACGACGCTGCGCGACGCCGCCCTGGGCCAGCGGATCGCGGCGTACAATCCGAGCCGCGACGAGGCCATCCTCGCCGTGGAGACCACCAAGGGCATCAGCGTCGCGCGCATGCGCCTGGCCGGCCTGCTCGGCTTGCCGCTGTACGACCTGGACCGTCTCGACCTCACCGCCAGCACCCCGCTGCAGGGTGATCTGCAGAGTCAGGTCAGCGAGTATCTGAGGCGTCTCGCCGATCCCCAATTCGCCGAATCCGTGGGGTTGTTCGGCGACCGCATGCTGTCGCCGGAAAAGACCGCCGAGGTGCGCTACAGCTTCACGCTGTTCGAGCGCGGCGACGAAGGCTTCCGCGTGCGGGTGCAGACCGACAACACCAACCAGCCCTTCGACATCAACGAGGGCAGCAAGCTGGAACTGGGCTCGACCGCCAAGCTGCGCGTGCTGGCCACCTACCTCGAAGTGGTCGCAGAGCTGCACCAGCGCTACGCCGGCCTGAGCCCCGAGGAGCTGCGCAAGATCGACGCCAAAGCCAACATCAGCCGCTGGGCCATCGGCTATCTCGCCCAGGCCCGCGACCGCAGCCTCGCCGCCATGCTCGATGCCGCGCTCGAACGGCGCTATTCGGCCAGCCCCGCCGAGCGCTTCTTCACCGGCGCGGGGATGCACCACTTCGGCAACTTCCGCCGCGAGGACAATGGCCGCATCCCCACCGTGCGCGAGGCGCTGCGCGAATCGATCAACCTGCCGTTCGTGCGCCTGATGCGCGACCTGGTGAGCTACAGCACCTACGAAACCATCAACAGCGCCGAGCTGCTGAAGAATGACAAGGACCCGCGCCGCCTGGAATACCTGACCCGCTTTGCCGACCGCGAGGGCTCGGTGTTCCTGCAGCGCTTCTGGAAGAAATACCGCGACAAGAGCGCCGAGCAGCGCATCGAGACCTTCCTGCAGGGCATGCGGCCGACGCCGGTGCGCCTGGCGGCCGTGCACCGCTACCTGATGCCGGATGCCGAGCGCGGCGCCTTCGACCAGTTCCTCGAACAGCACCTGCCGACGACCGAACTGAGCGACAAAGAGCTCGATGCGCTCTACACCCGCTACGGCCCCGGTGCCTTCAGCCTGCCCGACCAGGCCTACATCGCCCGCACGCACCCGCTGGACCTGTGGCTGCTCGGCTACCTGATCGCCCATCCGCAGGCGACGCTTTCCGAGGTGGTCGCCGCCAGCCGCGCCGAGCGCCAGGAAGTCTATGGCTGGCTGTTCCGCAGCCGGCACAAGAGCGCGCGCGACAGCCGCATCCGCATCATGCTGGAAGTCGAGGCCTTCACCGACATCCATCGGCGCTGGCAACGGCTGGGCTACCCTTTCGACAACCTGGTGCCGTCGCTCGCCACCGCGCTCGGCAGCTCCGGCGACCGCCCCGCGGCGCTGGCCGAGCTGATGGGCATCATCCTCAACGACGGCGTGCGGCTGCCCAGCGTGCGCATCGACAACCTACACTTCGCCGAAGGCACGCCCTACGAGACGCGCATGGGTTTCGTCGCCGGCAAGGGCAAACGGGTGATGCCGGTGGAAGTCGCCCGGGCCCTGCAGGAGACCCTCGCCAACGTGGTCGAGGGCGGTACCGCGCGGCGCCTGCAAGGCAGCTTCGTACAGGACGACGGCAGCCCGCTGCGGGTCGGCGGCAAGACCGGCACCGGCGACAACCGCATCCAGAGCATCGGCGCCGGCGGGCGGCTGATCAGCTCGCTGGCGATGAACCGCACCGCCACGTTCGTCTTCTATCTCGGCCCGCACCACTTCGGCACGCTGACGGCCTACGTGCCGGGCCGCGCCGCCGACAGTTTCCGCTTCACCTCGGCCCTGCCGGTGCAGGCGCTCAAGGGCATGGCGCCGATCCTGCGGCCCTATCTGCAGGGCAGCGGCACCCTCTGTCGCCCCGAGCCCTTGCCGGTCTTGAGCCAGGGACTGCTCTCGGCCGAAAAATGAACGGGCCGTACGCTGCAGTGACGAACACGGCGCCATTGGCCGCTCAATCTCGGCGCCCCCAGCCGGACAACCGGCAGCGAAACGGCTACAGCCCTACGCTCGTCGGAAGTTCGGTTTTGTTCGCGACGGGAGCACAAAGCGCGTTTAACTGGCCGAGGCGGCACGCTAAGCTAGCGCTCGTTTGCAGGTTTTTGAGAACTGGCGCATATCGCCGCGCTCATCACCCTGCCAGTCCAACGCCCCCCGTTTTCGGAAGTACCATGCGCGGCCGCCTTTCCAGTCTGTTCTTCTGCCTGTTTTTCTCGGCCCTCGGCTCGATGTGTCCGCCGCCAGCCTCGGCCAGCAACGCCAGTACTACGATGAAGCCAAGCAGGCCCTGGCCAAGGGCAACAGCGGGCCTTACCGGCGCTACCAGAGCGCCCTGCGCGACTACCCGCTGGAACCCTACCTGGCTTATGACGAACTCACCGCCCGGCTGAAGACCGCCAGCAACCAGGAGGTCGAGGAATTTCTCGCCGAGCATGGCGACCTGCCGCAGATCAACTGGATGAAGCTGCGCTGGCTGCGTCTGCTGGCCGAGCGCGGCGACTGGCAGACCTTCACCCGCTACTACGACCCGCAGATGAACTTCACCGAACTGGACTGCCTGTTCGGCCAATACCAGCTCAGCAACGGCCTGCCGGGCGCAGACGCCGCCGCCGAGCGCCTCTGGCTGGTCGGCAAGTCCCAGCACAACGCCTGCGACCGCCTGTTCGAACACTGGGACGCCAAGGGCCTGCTCACCGAGGAGCGCCGCTGGAAGCGCGCCAAACTGGCCGTGGAAAGCGGCAACTACGGGCTCGCCAGCTACCTGGTGAAACGCCTGCCGACCCTGCAGACACAAGGCCAGCTGATGCTCGACGTCGCGCAGAAGCCGCAGATGCTCGGCCAGCCGGAGCGCTTCGCCTCGGCCAGCCCGGCGATGGCGGACGTCGTCTCCATCGGCCTGCGCCGGCTGGCCCGCCAGGACCCGGAAAAGGCCCTCGACCTGCTCGACGGCTATGCCCGGCGCTTCGCCTTCTCCGACGACGAAAAAGTCGCCATCGCCCGGCAGATCGGCCTGACCCTGGCCAAGCGTTTCGACAGCCGCGCGCTGAAAGTGATGGCCGAATACGACCCGCAACTGCGCGACAACACCGTCAGCGAATGGCGTGCGCGGCTGCTGCTGCGCCTCGGCCGCTGGGACGAAGCCCACGAACTGACCCGGCGCTTCCCCGAGGAACTGGCCAGCAGCAATCGCTGGCGTTACTGGCAGGCGCGCAGCCTGCAACTGGCCAAGCCGCAGAGCAAGCAGGCCGAGCAGCTCTACCAGCCGGTGGCGCTGGAACGCGACTTCTACGGCTTCCTTTCGGCCGACCGCATCCAGGCGCCGTACCGGCTCAATCATCAGCCGCTGGCGCTGGAACCGAAGGTGCTGCAGAAGGTGCGCAACACCGCCGGCATCCGCCGCGCCCTGGAATTCCACGAGCGCGGGCAGATCGTCGACGGCCGCCGCGAGTGGTACCACGTCAGCCGCCTGTTCAGCCGCGACGAACTGGTCGCGCAGGCGCGCCTGGCCTACGACAGGGAATGGTATTTCCCGGCGATCCGCAGCATCAGCCAGGCGCAGTACTGGGACGACCTGGATATCCGCTTCCCCATGGCCCATCGCAGCGCCATGGTCCAGGCCGCCAGGGCGCGGGACATCCATCCCAGCTGGGCCTTTGCCGTGACCCGCCAGGAAAGCGCCTTCATGGCCGATGCGCGCTCGCATGTCGGCGCCACCGGGCTGATGCAGCTGATGCCGGCGACGGCACGCGATACCGCCAAACGGTTCGGCATCCCGCTGGCCTCGCCGCAGCAGATACTCAACCCCAATACCAACATCCAGCTCGGCACCGCCTACCTGAGCCAGATCTACGGCCAGTTCAACGGCAACCGCGTGCTCGCCTCCGCCGCCTACAACGCCGGCCCCGGCCGTGTACGTCAATGGCTGCGCAACGCCGAGCACCTGTCGTTCGACGTGTGGGTGGAGAACATCCCCTTCGACGAAACCCGCCAGTACGTGCAGAACGTGCTGACCTACTCGGTGATCTACGGGCAGAAACTCAACACGCCGCAACCGCTGGTGGAATGGCACGAGCGGTTCTTTGAATCGCAGTAGCCGGAAGCCGGAAGCCTAAAAGCATCGCCCCGGGGGCGGGCCTCCCACGAAAAGCCGCCTGTGCATACCGGACCCTGCGGGAGGCGCGCCCTCGCGGCGATAGCAGGCCGCAGGACTGCCAAAAGCTTGAAGGCATCGCCCCGGGGCGGGCCTCCCACAAGAGCCGCCTGCGCATGCCGGACCCTGTGGGAGGCGCGCCCTCGCGGCGATTGCAGGCCGCAGGACTGCCAAAAGCTTGAAGGCATCGCCCCGGGGGCGGGCCCCTCCCACGAAAAGCCGCCTGCGCATGCCGGACCCCGTGGGAGGCGCGCCCTCGCGGCGATTGCAGGCCGCAGGACTGCCAAAAGCTTGAAGCCTGCCCCAGGGAGCGGGCCTATTCCAGCACGTCCACCGGCATGCCGAGCGCCAGTTCGCCGCGGCCCTCGGCAATCAGGTTCTGCCCGAAGAACACGCCGCCCTCGCCCTTGCGGTAGCCCAGCAGGGTCGCCAACGGTTCGCGCTCGGCGTCGCGCTCGGCGGTCGCCGGGTCGATGGTCGGGATGACGCAGCGCGAGCAGGGCTTGACCACGCGAAACTCCAGCTGGCCGATGCGGATGCGCTTCCAGCCGTCCTCGGCGTAGGGCGCCGCGCCGCTCACCACCAGGTTCGGCCGGAAGCGCAGCATTTCCAGCGGGCGGCCGACGCGCTGCACCAGGTCATCCAGCGACGCCTGGCCGATGAGCAGGAAGGGGAAACCGTCGCTGAAGGCGGTACGCTCGCCAAGCTGCGCGTAGTCCAGATCCACTTGGATACCCTCTTCCACCGGCAGATGGACCAGGCGGCAGGCCTGGCCGAGAAAGCGCGTCAGCCAGGCGGCGGCCGCTTCGCCGGCATCCGGCACCACGGCGTTCGAACTCCAGATCTGCACGCAGCGCATCGTCGTCGTATCCGGCACGGCGACATCCAGGTCGTCCATGCCCGGTGCGCTCAGCCGCAAGGCCTGCGTACCCTGCCAGCGCGCCTGCAAAAGCGCCATCCGCGGCACGGCGCGTTGCGTCAGGAAGCGCCCCGTGCCGGCGGCGACCACCATCCAGCGACGGTCGCCAACGAGGCCGAGCGCATCGCTGCTGGCCTGCTGCAGCGCTTCGCCGGCGGCGGACTTGAGAGGGAAACGATAGAGCGAGGAGAGATGCATGCAACGCTTCCTTGGCGGACCATTCGTGGCCGTTCGAGCGGTGGACGAGCGAGGCATCGCCCAGCGCGCGCCCGAAAGGCAGGACCGCCGTAGGGTGGCAAAACCGCGGAGCGTTTTCCACCAGTTCCTGGCCGCCGATCGCGAGCTCGCGCCTACTAGAGCCTGGATGTGAATGGGCCTAAGCGCCGATCAGCTCGGCTCGTCGCGCTTGAGGCGGTCCTGGATCACGTCGACGAGCTTCTCCGGCTGGAACTTGGAAAGGAAATTGTCGCAACCGACCTTCTGCACCATCGCCAGGTTGAAGCTGCCGGACAGTGAGGTGTGCAGCACCACGTAGAGGTCGTGCAGGCGCGGATCGTTGCGGATTTCGGTGGTCAGGCGGTAGCCGTCCATCTCCGGCATCTCGGCGTCGGTGAAGACCATCAGCAGCTTGTCGGTCAGCACTTCGCCGGCGTCGGCCCAGGCCTTGAGCATGTTCAGGCCCTTCAGGCCGTCGCTGGCGGTATGGATCTTCAGGCCGAGCTGGCTGAGGGTTTCGCGCAGCTGCGCCAGAGCGACGCTGGAATCGTCCACGCAAAGCACCTCACGGCCGCGGGCCCGCTCGAGAAGCGGGTCGGCCAGGCGCTCGGCAGGAATGCTGGTGTCGTAGGGCACGATCTCGGCCAGCACCTTTTCCACGTCGATGACCTCCACCAGCTCGTCGTCGACCTTGGTGATGGACGTCAGGTAGTGCTGGCGGCCAGCCGTGCTCGGCGGCGGCATCACCGCATCCCAGTTGAGGTTGACGATACGGTCTACGCCGCCGACCAGGAATGCCTGCACCGTGCGGTTGTACTCGGTGACGATGATGGTGCTGCGCTCATCCGGCACCAGCGGCCGCAGGCCGATCGCCAGCGACAGGTCGATGACCGGCAGGGTCTGGCCGCGCAGGTTGATCACCCCGCATACCGAGCTGTGGCGGTGCGGCATGAGCGTCATTTTCGGCAGTTGGACGACTTCCTGCACCTTGAACACGTTGATGGCGAACTTCTGCCGACCGCCGAGCCGGAACATGAGGATTTCCAGGCGATTCTGGCCCACCAGGCGGGTACGTTGATCGACTGAATCGAGGATGCTGGCCATTTCGGGTTCCTTGGTGAACGACGGATAAAGGCATATCGGCCGCTTGCGGCGCGGCTTTATGCTCCCGGGTAGGTCTTTTTCTCAACATGCGGGTTGTAGAAATGCGCGCGTAGGTTGGGTTGAGCGCAGCGAAGCCCAACAGAAAACGGCACGAACGTGTTGCGCTTCGTCGCCTTGCGCCTCAACCCAACCTACGCGCAGCGCCAACCTGCCCGCTGCTCCGATCATGCATGGGCGCTGCCCCTATCAGCTCAGCTGCTGTGCAGGACGCAATAACAAGGGGGAATCCGCCGGCAAATGCAGGCGCAGCGCGCCGGGGCGGGCTTCGAAGCGCAGGCGTTCCCCGCTGAACGGTTCGCCATCCAGGTTGATGTCGATCGATTCCGGCGCCTCGACTTCGAGCCAGGCCACCCGGGCACTCACCGATACCGCCTCGACACCCAGCAGCCCGCCGCTGAGCAAAGTGCCCAGGGTGCCGACCGTATCGGCTGGCGCCGGCACGATGCACACGTCCAGCAGGCCATCATTGATCGTCGCCTGTGGGCAGAGCAGCTGGCCGCCGCCGGCCTGGCGGCCGTTGCCGATGCCCAGCGCGAGGAATTCGCCCTGCCAATCGAAACCCGGCCCGCGAAAATGCCCCTGCGTGGACTGGATCTCGGCGAAGCGTGTCAGCCCGGTCAGCAAATAGGCCCCGCCACCGAGCACCCGCTTCAGTTCCTCGGAGGTCGTGGCGGTGACTTTCGAGCCGAAACCACCGGTGGCCATGTTGACGAACAGCTGGCCATTCATCTCGCCCATATCCACCGGCTGCGCCGGCTCGTCCAGCAGGGCCAGGGCCTCGAACGGCTCCAGCGGAATACCGGCGGCGCGGGCGAAATCGTTGGCACTGCCAAGCGGCATCAGCGCCAGGCTCGCATCCACCTGGCTCGACAACAACGCTTCGGCCACTTCCCGCAAGGTACCGTCGCCACCGCCGGCGACCAGTTGCCGGTATCCCGCATCAAGCGCTTCCAGCACCTGCCGGCGCGCATCGCCGGCTTCCCAGGTAACGCGAACCGCCAGGTCCCAGCCGAGTTCGCGCTGCTGCCTGACGGCCTCGCGAACCGTTTCATTGAGCGCCTGTTTACCGTGCAGTACCAGCAGCGCCTTGGCATCGCTCATGGCCGTTCGTTCCTCGCTATTTCGACGCTATATCAGACCCGTTCGCCGCAGCGAAGTTGTGCCATCCAGACGCAGCGAGGATTAACCCAAAAGTTCGATAAATAACGCCGCCCGTCACCGCGCAGGCGTAGCCCCCTCGCCAAAGGCGATTAAGCACGAAATAAAAATACATTCAGTAACAGTAACTTGGGCACACAAATGGGAGTGCTTTGCTTTTTCGTCAACCCGCTGACTGGTACTGAACTCATTTCTGGAGGCACGGTCGGAGCAGGTGTCCCGAACAGGGTTGCGATAGCGGCCTGCCATCAACCTCCGCATGCCGCGGCGATTAATTCGAGTTTTGAAGCCAGCCTTAGCTGAGGAAGGAGCCTTGTATGCGTGCACAGTCAGTTGGAACCCTTGAATATGCTCATCCCAGTTTCGTCGACTACTTCCTGGCCAGCGTTCGTCTGATCCATGGCCTGACCGCCATTCTGCCGGGCTTCCTGCTGCTGGCGTTCATGGATTTGCCCGCCAGCGGAGCCTTCAGCGCCTTCCTCGGCTTCTTCGCGGTGCTCAGCGTCATCATCTTCCAGACCGTCGGTATCTACAGCGAAGAGGTGTTCAGCACCCTGCTGCGTTTCCGCATCATGCTCCTGGCCTGGGCTGCGGCCTTCAGCTTCCTGATCTTCATGCACCAGGGCATGGGACTGCTCAGCTACCTGGATGTCAATCAATTGACATTCTGGTTCCTGACCAGCGCCCTGCTGTTCGGCGCCGAGCGGCTGGCGATGCTGGCGCTGTTCCGCCGCCTGATGGCGCGCGGCATGTTCCTGCAGAATGCCGTGATCCTCGGCGGCACCGAGAATGGCGTGCGGGTTGCCGAATACCTGCAGAACAACCGCGACATCCGTACCGGCGTGCTCGGCTTCATCGATGACCGCCTGGAGCGGCTGCCCAAGGAACTGGCCAGCCTGCCGCTGCTGGGCAACACCCGCGAGCTGGAACGGATGATCCGCGAGGAGAAGGTCACCCAGGTGCTGGTCGCCCTGCCCTGGTTCGCCGACAGCCGCATCGGCCAGCTCATCAACGAACTGCGCAAGCTGCCGGTCAGCGTCCTGCTGGTACCGGACATGGTCGCCTTCCGTCACGCCGACCGGCGCATCACCCATGTCGGCGGGCTGCCCTCGCTGATCGCCTCGGACCTGCCGCTGCGCGGCTGGTCGCCCTTCTTCAAACGCCTGGAAGACATCGTGCTGTCCAGCCTCGCCCTGCTCGCCGCCGCCCCGGCCATGCTGCTGATCGCCTTGGCGATCAAGCTCGACTCGCCCGGCCCGGTGCTGTTCAAGCAGAAGCGCTATGGCTACAACAACCGCCTGATCGAGGTCTTCAAGTTCCGCTCGATGTACCACGAGAAGTCGGACGCCAACGCCGATCGCCAGACCACCCGCCACGACGATCGCATCACCCGCGTCGGCCGCTTCATCCGCAAGACCAGCCTCGACGAACTGCCGCAGCTGCTCAATGTGTTCCTCGGCAGCATGTCCATGGTCGGCCCGCGCCCGCATGCCACCGCCACCAAGGCCGCCGGCGTGCTGTTCGAGGACGCCGTGGCCGAATACTCGTCGCGCCACCGGGTCAAGCCGGGCATCACCGGCTGGGCGCAGATCAACGGCTATCGCGGGGAAACCGACACGCTGGAGAAGATCGAGAAACGCGTCGAGTTCGACCTCGACTACATCGAGCGCTGGTCGGTCTGGTTCGACCTCTACATCCTCGTGCGCACCCCACCGGCACTGCTGTTCAACAAGGACGTGTACTGATCGGCCGGCGCCCGCGTTCAGCCGAAAAGCATCGCACTACGCCGCGCCGCCATGGCGCGACAGGACGGAACTAATGAAGCCCCTGAAAATCTCATTTTTGTTCAACCCGGACTGCCCTCCGGCGGCTGCGAATGAGCAGTCACCACGAGGCTGAGCACCATGTTCAAGAACATCCTGATTGTCTGTGTTGGAAACATCTGCCGCAGCCCCACGGCCGAGGCACTGTTTGCACACAGGCTCGGTAGCCAGGGCCTGACGATCAGCTCGGCGGGTATTGGAGCACTAGTAGGTAACCCGATGGACAAGAGCGCCCACGAAGTATTGCAGGAGAACGGGTTGGAACTTCCAGCCCACCGTGCCCGACAGGTAGACAGCCACATGCTGCACCAGGCGGACCTCATCCTTGCCATGGAGCATAGCCACATTCAGCACATTCGCCAGATTGCGCCCGAAGTGCATGGCAAGACCTTCCTGATCGGCAAATGGCAGGGGGACCTGGAGATTCCAGACCCTTATCGCCAATCCAAGCCTGCCTTTGAACACGTCCACAGCCTCCTGACGAAATCCGTCGAGAGCTGGCTTCCTTACCTGAAATGAAGAAGGAACTTCGATGACTACCATGCCCCGCCCGATCTATGAAACCAAAGAGGACAAGGACATCGACCTGGCCCACCTCTTTGATACCTTCATCAACAACCGCGTGCTCATCATGGGCATCACGGGGTTCTTCGCTGCCCTGGGTGTCGCCTATGCACTGCTGGCCACGCCGGTTTACCTGGCCAGCGCGATGATCCAGATCGAGCCCAAGAACGGGCTGCCGAGCCTGACCGACGTGGTCAACACCAACCCGCCGGTATCGCCGGCGCAGACCGAGATCGCACTGCTCAAGTCGCGCTCGGTGGTGGGAGGCGCGGTCAGCAACCTGAACCTCGACATCATCATCAAGCCCCACCACTTCCCCATCGTCGGCGGCTTCATGGCGCGCCGTTTCGAGCCCAGCGAAGAAGGCGAGCTCGGCTGGTATCCGACCGGCCTGGGCAGTTATGCCTGGGGTGGCGAAAAGCTGAAGGTCACCCAGCTGGAAGTGCCGGACAAGGTGCACGGCAAGGAGCTGACCCTGGAGGCGGCCGAGAACAACGGCTTCATCCTGCGTGACGAGGACGACGAGGTCGTGGCCCAGGGCGTGGCCGGCGAGCCGGTCGAGACCGAGGGTTACCGCGTCACCGTGGCCGAGCTGCTCGCGCGCCCGGGCACCACCTTCACGGTGATCAAGAACCGCACCTACAACACCACCGAGAACTACCAGCAGCGCCTGGCCGCGGCCGAACGTGGCAAGCAGTCCGGCATCGTCAACGTGACCCTCGAGGATGCCGATCCGGAACACGCCGTCCGCGTGCTGGAAGAAGTCGCCAGCCTCTACGTCGAGCAGAACGTCGCGCGCAACGCGGCCGAAGCGACCCAGAGCCTGGAGTTCCTCAACGAGCAGGTCCCGGCGGTGCGCAAGAAGCTGGAAGCCGCACAGACCGCGTTGAACAAGTACCAGACCGGTTCGCGCTCGGTGGATATCACCGCCGAGACCCAATCGGTGCTCGACCGCATCGTCGATCTGGAGAAGCAAATCTCCGAACAGAACCTCAAGCGTACCGAGATGGAACGCCGCTTCACCCGCCAGCACCCGAACTTCCAGGCGCTGATGAACCAGATCAACCAGCTGCAGATGCAGAAGCAAGAGCTGGAGAAGCAGATCGGCACCCTGCCCTCGACCCAGCAGGAACTGCTGCGCCTGAACCGTGACGTGGAAGTATCCTCGGAAACCTACTCCATGCTGCTGAACAAGACCCAGGAGCTGGACATCATCCGCGCCGGCACCGTGGGCAACGTGCGCATCATCGACCACGCCGCGGCGGACCTGGAAAGCCCGGTCAAGCCCAACAAGCCGCTGGTGGTGATCGTCGCCACCCTGCTCGGCGGCCTGCTGGCGGTGGCCTTCGTCTACGTGCGCGAAGCACTCAAGCGTGGCGTCGAGAACCCGGAAGACATCGAGCGCAGCGGCATCCCGGTGTACGCCTCGATCCCGTTCACCGAGAAGCAGGCCACGCTGGAAAAACGCCTGGCCAACTTCAAGCGCGACAAGAGCGCCGCGTCCTACCTGCTGACCATCAACGAGCCGGCCGACCTCGCCACCGAGGCCATGCGCAGCCTGCGTACCAGCCTGCACTTCGCGATGATCGAGGCGAAGAACAACGTGCTGATGATCACCGGCCCGAGCCCGGCGGTGGGCAAATCCTTCGTCACCACCAACCTCGCCGCCGTGGTGGCGCAATCCGGCAAGCGCGTGCTGCTGATCGATGCCGACATGCGCAAGGGCTACCTGCACAAGGTCATGCGTTGCGACGGCGAAAAGGGCCTGTCGGACATCCTTTCCGGGCGCATCACCCTGTTCGATGCGATCCAGAAGACCCAGTTGAACAACCTCCACGTGATCACCCACGGCCAGCTGCCGCCGAACCCGTCGGAACTGCTGATGCACGAGAACTTCTCGCGCTTCGTCAAGGAGATCAGCCATATGTACGACCTGGTGATCTTCGATACCCCGCCGATCCTCGCCGTCACCGACGCCGCGCTGGTCGGCAGCCAGGCCGGCACCACCCTGATGGTCACCCGCTACGGCATGAACGGCCTGAAGGAAATCGAAGCGGCCAAGCGGCGCCTCGAGCAGAACGGCCTGCTGGTCAAGGGCGTGATCTTCAACGCCGTGGTGCGCAAGGCCTCGGCCTATGGCGAGTACGGTTACTACCAGTACGAATACGCCAGCACCAAGTAGCGAGCGTGCGTGGCGGCGGGACAACCTGCCGCCACCAGCGCACTGCCCCTTTTCTTTTTCGGACTGCCTCTTTTCGACTGGGCCATCAGGCGCAGCGGATATTTTTTGGCTTCCGTTACGTGTTGCAGAGGCTTTTTGGACGTGTTTTCCCTGGATTTTGCGTGCAATCGGGCGCCCAACGGGATCGGCCCTGCCGGACGAGCCGGCCGACTGGCGCTGGCGCTGACGCTTGCGCTCGCCACCGCCGGTGCTCGTGCCGCCGACTGGCCGGCCACGGAGGATGGCCTGGCCCTGCTCGGCGTCAATCTTTCCGGCGCCGGCTTCGCTCCGCACATCACGCCGGGCAAACACGGCACCCACTACTTCTATCCGCAGAAAAAACACTTCGAGTACTACGCCAGCCAGGGCATCCGGCTGATCCGCTTCCCCTTCATCTGGGAGCGGGTGCAGCACTCGCTCGACGATGGATTGAACTTCGACCAGATCCGGCTGTTGAAAAAGACCCTGGACCTGGCCGCGCAGAATGGCCAGAAGGTCATTCTCGACATGCACAACTATGGTCGTTACCACGGCGAACTGATCGGCTCGCGCCAGGTGCCCTACGCGGCCTACGCCTCCGTCTGGCAGAAGCTGGCGCAGCACTTCAAGGGCCACCCCGCGCTGCTCGGCTACGACATCATGAACGAGCCGCACGGCACCGTCGGCCTCTGGCCCGGCGCGGCCCAGGCCGCCGTCGATGCGATCCGCGAGGTCGACCAGCAGACGCTGATCTTCATCGAGGGCGAGCGTTGGTCGAGCGCCTTCCACTGGCCGCTGGTGAACGCCAACTTCCTGATCGACGACCCGGCCGAGCGCATCGTCTACGAAGCGCACCTGTACTTCGACGAGGATTTCTCCGGCAAGTACATGCCGCGGGCCAGCCGCAACATCGACCCGATGCTCGGCGTCGAGCGTGCGCGGCCGTTCATCGAATGGCTGAAACAGCACGGGCAGAAGGGCTATCTCGGCGAGTACGGCATTCCCGACGACCTGCCCGAGGCGGCCGTGGCGATGGACAACCTGCTCGCCTACCTCAACGACAACTGCGTACCCAGCACCTACTGGGCCGGCGGCCCCGGCTGGGGCACCTACAAGCTCGCGATCGAGCCGCGCGACGGCAAGGACCGGCCGCAGATGGAACTCATGCGCAAACACCTCGCCAACGATTGCAGCGCCATCGGCCCCGCACCGGCACCTCACGCTGACTGATTCTGGAGTGACACGAACATGAAATTCGGACTGCTATGGCACTCGTTCTCATCCGGCAACCTGGGGGTTGGCGCGCTGAGCATTTCCAACATGCTGCTGATCGACGAGGCGGCGCGCAAATGCGGCATCACCCCCGAGTACCTGATCATCGGCTCGTCCGGCCCCTGCGACTATCCGCCGTCCACCGAACGCTTCAACTACGAATTCATCGAGTTCAACGAGAAGGCGCTGCTGAAGAATCCCCACGGCCTGTACCGGGCGATCGCCTCCTGCGACGCGGTGTTCGACATCGGCGAGGGCGACAGCTTCTCCGACATCTATGGCGTCAAGCGCCTGATCAAGCTGCTGGTCAGCAAGGGCATGGCGTTGGGTGGCCGCGTGCCGCTGATCCTGTCGCCGCAGACCATCGGCCCGTTCAAGTCCGACTGGGGCACCAAGGCCTCGGCCTGGGCAATGAAGAAAAGCACCATGGTCTTCGCCCGCGATCACCAGTCCTTCGATGTGCTCAAGCAGCTGAACGTCTCCAACCGCGACGAAGTGATCGACGTTGCCTTCGCCCTGCCCTTCGAGCGCCAGAGCGAACAGCGCGACCCGAACAAACTGGCCGTGGGCCTCAGCGTTTCGGCCCTGCTGCATCACGGCGGCTACGAAGGCACGGCCAACCAGTTCGGCCTGCGAGCCGACTACAAGGCGCTGACCGACCGGCTGATCCGCAGCCTGCTCGAACGCGGCCATGAGGTGCACCTGGTGCCCCACGTGATCCCGATCGGCTTCCCCGCCGAGGATGACTACACCGTCTCCCGGCAGTTGCAGCAGCAGTTTCCCGAACTCAGGCTGGCGCCGCGCTTCAAGGGCCCGATCGAGGCCAAGTCCTACATCAGCGGCATGGATTTCTTCGTCGGCGCGCGCATGCACGCCACCATCGGCGCCTTCTCCGCCGGCGTGCCGGTGGTGCCGCTGGCCTACAGCCGCAAGTTCGCCGGGCTCTACCAGTCGCTGGACTACCACCGCGTGGTCGACCTCAAGACCGAGGACACCGACAGCGCGCTGGAACAGGTGCTGGCGCATCTGGACAACCGCGAGCAGCTCAAGGCGGAAGTCGCCGCCAGCGGCGCGATCATCCGTCGCAAGCTGGATGCCTACAGCGCGGCGCTGGAACAACTCCTGGCTTCGCTGCATCAGCCCAGGCCGTGTACCAGAGATAACCATGCGCGATCATGCCTGATGGGGGTGACCACGGCGGCGCGTACCGCCGTGCAGTTGGGAACGCTGCTGATCCTGGCGCGCACGCTGGGGCCGAGCGATTTCGGCTTCATCTCGATCGTCATCACCTGGTCGACCATCGTCGCTCTGGTGACCGACTATGGCTTCGGCATGCGCGCGCTGCGCGACATCGGCGCCGAGCGCGAGCGCGCCGGCGAGATCATGTCGGCCAGCCTGGCGGCGAAATCGGTGCTGGTGCTGCCGGCCTGCGTGGTGCTGCTGCCGCTGATCCTCTTCGTGCTCGACCTGCACCTCATCGAGCGCTTCGCCGCGGTGCTGTTCCTGCTCGGCACCCTGGCCTCGTCCTACGGCGACCTGGGGCTGACGGTGTTTCGCAGCATCGGCCAGTTCCACCGCGAAACCCGCATCGTGGTGGCGACGGCGCTGGTGCATTTCGTGTTGATCGGCGCGGCGATCCTCTTGCGCAACGACGTACTGGCCATCGGCCTGGCGTTCCTGCTCTCGCGGCTGATCTACGCCACCTTCGCCCTGCGCGCGCTGTCGAAGATCCTCGCCCTGGGCGACATCCTGCGCAATTCCCGGCAGGTGCTGGTGGAGCGCTTCAAGACCTCCACCAGCTTCGCGGTGGACAGCGGCGCGACCAACATCTTCGCCCAGCTCGACGTCATCCTGGTCAACCACCTCGCCGGCCGCGAGGCGGCGGGCATCTATTTCGCCGGCTCGCGGCTGATCCAGGGCGCGGTGCCGTTCAGCGTACTGCTGGCCAGCGTGCACATCCCGCGTTTCGCCTACCAGTTGCACAACAAGACCGCCGGGCTGTTCCGCTACGGCGTGCGCATCCTCGGCGAATACGCGGGCATGGGACTGGCCTTCGCCCTGGCGTTCTTCTTCATCGGCCCGCTGTTCACCGATTACTTCCTCGGCGCCGAGTACGCCGAGCTGAACACCCTGTGGCTGGCCTTCGCCTGCTTCACCGCCGCGCGCTTCGTCGCCGCCGGGCTGGGGGTGCAGCTGATGGCGATGGGGACCGGCTTCCTGCGCACGTTCGGAATCATCGCCTCGGGAGTGGTCACAGTGGCGTGCTACTGGATTTTCATCCCCTCGCACGGAATACAGGCGGCCCCCTGGGTGTCCACTCTGGGCATGGTCGTCCTGACGGTTATCTACGGTTATGCGGTGCTCGCCATCTACCGCAAGCAGCGCCAGCGCGCATGACCGAACTCGTTCAATACTGCCGGTCGCGTATGCCCGACCGGCCGCTCAAGGGAAGGCAGGTATGAAAGCTCTATTGAACCGCGTGCTGAACAACGACCTGTGCAGCGGTTGCGGAATGTGCAGCTCGGTGGCCGATGACGATGCCATCAGGATCCGGCTCAACGCCGACGGTTATCACCGGCCGGTGCTCAATACGCAATATCGGAACAAGCCGGTGGCCAGCGAGCGGACCAGTGCGGCCTTCGCCAAATCCTGCCCGGCGCTGAACCTGGATATCCGCCCCTACAAGTCGGCCAACTACCACCCGATCTGGGGCGAGATCCTCGATACGCTCAAGGGTTATGCGGCGGACGACGAAGTTCGCCAGGCCGGCTCCTCCGGCGGCGTGATCTCCGCGCTGGCGCAGTATTGCCTGGAAAACAAGCTGGTCGACGGCGTGATCCAGATCCAGGCGTCGCAGACCGATCCACTGGAGAACGTCGCCACCATCAGCCGCTCGCGGCAGAACATCATCGCCTCCTCCGGCTCGCGCTATGCGCCGGCGAGCCCCGGCGAAGCGCTGAAGTGGGTGGCCATGTCCACCGAGAAATACCTGTTCATCGGCAAGCCCTGCGACGTCGCCGCGGTGCGCCAGATGCAGCAGCACGATGCGCGGCTGAAGGAAAACATTCCCTACATCGTCTCCTTCATGTGCGCCGGCACCCCGAGCCTGCATGGCACCGAACAGGTGCTGGACAAGCTGGAAGTCGAGCGCAGCGAGGTCACCGCCTTCCGCTACCGCGGCGACGGCTGGCCAGGGCTGACCAAGGCCACGCTGAAGAGCGGCGAGGCGCGGACCATGACCTACAACGACTCCTGGGGCAAGGTGCTCAACCGCCACCTGCAGACCCGCTGCAAGATCTGCCCGGACGGCATCGGCGAGTTCGCCGACATCGTCTGCGCCGACGGCTGGGAAGGCGACGAGAAGGGCTATCCGTCGTTCGAGGAGCGCGAGGGCAACTCGCTGATCCTGGTGCGCACCGAAAAAGGCCGCGAACTTTTCCGCAACGCGCAGGCCGCTGGCGTTGTCAAAGCCGAGGTTTTCGACACCGGCAGCATCTTCGCCATCCAGCCGTTCCAGTACTACCGCCGCACCACCATCCTGCCGCGGCTGCTGGCGATGAAGCTGTTGATGCTCAAGACCCCGTCCTACAAGGGCTTCGAGCTGGGCAAGGGGGGTCAGGGAGATCGGGCTGTACCAGAGCTTCAAGGCATTCACCGGGCTGCTGGTGCGGCGCAAGAAGATCAAGAAGCGGGCGCTGGAAACGGCATGAGCCGCTGCGCGATCAGGGACTTTCTACCTAAGGACCAAGGTTGATGACGACTTTCAGTTCACGCTTTTTCTTCTTCCCATTGCTGATCCTGGCGATCGTGCTGCACTTTTCCGTGTTCGGCGAGAGTCCGCACAACCCCTACGGCATCAAGGGGGTGAACGAGCTGTACCTGGCGATCTGCATCGTCTTCACCATTCTCTTGCTGCTGGCCTCGGCAGAGGACGCGCCGCGCGAATTCCGCATCCTCATGTACTACTGCCTGTACAGCGTGGTGGTGTTCCTGGTGATGCCGGCGGTGTTCGCCTATTTCACCTACGGGCAGCCGATCGTCTACGGGCTGATCGAGGAGCGCCGGGTGCTGTTCTGCCTGGGCTTCGCCCCGCTGCTGTTCCTCGGCAAGCGCGTCAGCACGCTGCAGTTCGAGCGCGGGCTGCTCTATGCGGCGCTGATCGCAGCCTTCCTTTCCTGGTGCTTCAAGTTCGGCGTGATTCCCGATCTGCGCCCGGAGGTCCGCTCGGACGACCGCCCGGACCGCTCGTCCATCGGCCCCTACCTGATCTGCTTCGGCTACTTCTATTGCATCCAGATCTGGTCGAAAGGCATCTCGCCGATCAACGGCGCGAAGCGCAACAAGAACCTCTACCTGATCATCGCAGCGGTGCTGCTGCTGACCCTGGTATTCGCCACCCAGACCCGCCAGCTGATCGTGCTCTGCCTGGCCTTCACGCTGTTCTGCCTGCGTGCCAAGGCGATTATCTGGGCCGCCTCGCTGTCGATCCTGCTGTCGCCGTTCTACTTCTACCCGAGCCTGCTGGAGGTCCTCGGATTCAACACCGAGTTCTACGACAGCACGCTGGAAAGCGGAATCGAGGACGGCGCCCGGCCGCACACCATCTCGGCGATCTTCACGCATCTGGATCAGGTCAACTGGCTGCCCAGCGGCTCGCTGTCGCTGATGTGGCAGGACGGCTTCATCCCCTATTTCGGCGAGCATTTCTTCCTCTCCGACGTCGGCATCATCGGCACGCTGTTCCGCTTCGGCTTCCTGACCTTCCTCATCGTCCCGGTGACGCTGTTCGTCTACCAGCGCATCGCACGCAACATCACGCCGGACATGACCTTCATCTATTCCACGATGCTGGCCTTCTGCGTCATCTGGCCGCTCAACGGCCTCTTGGAATATGCCCAGCCCGTCATCGCCGCCCTCTTTGTCATCCATGCCCTCAAGGCCCGTCACCTTCGCAGCCAGGAGCGAATCCATGAACGTCGCGCTTATCCTCAACTACAAGGCAGCTACTGAAACCATCAGTTGCGTTGAGAGCCTGCTCGCTCATTGCCCGGCTCTCGATCACGTCGTGGTCATCGACAACGACTCGCAGGACGGCTCCGTGGTGGCCTTCGACCAATGGCTGGAGGCCCGCCCCCGGCCGAACGTGACCGTGCTGGCCAATCCGCAGAACAACGGCTACGCCGGCGGCAACAACCACGGCCTGCGCTGGGCGTTGAAGAACCTGCCGGTGACGACCTTCTGGATCGTCAACAACGACACCTACGTCGACAGCGATGCCTTCACCCCGTTGCTCGAGGCGCTGCGCAAGAACGACCGCCAGTTCGTCGGCTCGGTGATCCTCAGCGCCGACAGCGGCCGCCTGGAATGCTATGGCGGCGGCAAGCTCTATCCGCTGCTGGGCAAGGCCAGGCTGCTGGGCAAGGACCAGACCCTCGAGGCGATGGCGCAGAACCGCGAGCAGCCCGACTACCTGATGGGCTGCAGCCTGGCGTTCTCGGCCAGGTTGATCGAGCGGATCGGGCTGATGGACGAGGCCTACTTCATGTACTCCGAGGAAGTCGACTGGCAATTCCAGGCCAGAAAGAAAGGCATCTCCATTCGCGTCGTACCGGATAGCCGCCTCTACCACTACGGTTCGCTCAGCTCGGGCGGGCGCTCGGCCTTCTATCACTACTACCGCAACCGCGCAGCCACACGCTTCAACAAGCGTTTCTATGGGCGAGGTTTCGCGTTCATGTCGGCCTGCTTCCTCTCCGCGATCACCGTCATCAAGGAATTCAACCACCCCAGCCTCGCCTGGTCGGGCATCAAGGGCGCCTTCAAGGGAGTAACGATGAGTGTCTAGTGAGACCAACCACGCGTTCGGTGTGGATTTCTACACCGGCAGCAAAGCAGCCTTGCTGGCCAGCATCCGGGAAGGGGTCGCACAGCCCTACTCCTTCGTGGTGACACCCAACGTCGATCACCTGGCGCAGCTCCAGCACAACGACGCCTTGCGCGAGGCCTACGCCAAGGCCCGCCTGCGCCTGTGCGACAGCCGCATCCTGCAACCGCTGCTGCAGCGGCTGGGCGTCCGGATCGAGGAAGTGATTCCGGGCAGCGACCTGACCGTCGATCTGCTGGAGTGGGCCAACAGGGAGCACCTGCGGATCGTCCTGATCGGCGCCACCGATGAGGAATGCACGAAGCTGCGCGCGCTCTATCCCGGCATCGTCCTCTATCACCACAACCCGCCGATGGGCTTCATCAACAGACCGGATGAAGTTCAACGGGCATTGCAGTTCGTTCGCGACCATCCCTCCGAACTGGTGTTCTACGCCGTCGGCGCACCGCGCCAGGAAATACTTGCAAGTTCCATCCAGAGCCATGAACGCACCGGCATGGGATTTTGCATCGGCGCATCCATTTCCTTCGCCACCGGAAGTATTAAACGTGCCCCGGTATGGATGCAGAACTGCAAACTCGAATGGCTGCACCGAATGATCTCCGAGCCCAGGCGGCTGGTGAAACGTTATACCCATGATGCGTTTTTCATAGTTCCGGCCTTCCTGCGGGAAAAGAACTACCGCATCCAGAAGGCAAAACCCGCGAAACAGGACTCGTAAACCAAAGGATCGAAAAATCCACTGTAAATGCCGGGAACCGTCGTGAACCCAAGCCTATCGCAACGGTCTATCCCTACTGTGATGTGCGCAGGATGGCACTTCAACATCTAACTAACACCTTGCGCCGTCCCGTCCCCGGCCGTAAGCAACAGGCTGTATCGAACAGGCAAAGGAATTAAACCTGCTTGTCGTTGAAAACAGCTGCTATTACAACCAGACGGGATAAAACATAACGTTTCCCGTGCAGCCGGATATAACGCTGCTGGAGGTGAAACATTTCAGGAAGGAGAGAAACTTTGGCTACCGGTCCCGTTTGGTCGCTGAGGAGTGTGGAGTGATGACTCCGATCCTCTTGAATAGGCGAAAGAAGTATTCCAACGCCTTGGACAGAAAAGTGAATCCAGCCGTCTCACTCTTTGAACAACAACCACTCCGTCAAGGATGAACAACCCATGAAACCATTTATCGCACTCGCTTTCACTTCCACCCTGGTCCTCCAGGCTGCGCCTTCGCCCCCGGCCAGTACCTCGACCCCGATGAGTTCAAGGAAGGCGCCGAAGCCGAACACGGCACGGTCCAACTGGTGCGCATCACGCCCGAGATGCTCAAGGGCGAACTGGCCTCCGACATGGGCACCTCCAGCAAGCAGGAACTGCTGAACTACAAGCCCTCGTCCTACCGCATCGGGCCGAACGACCTGCTCTACATCACCGTCTGGGATCACCCCGAGCTGACCGCGCCGTCCGGCCCGCAGCAGCAGCTGGATGCCAACGGTCGCCTGGTGCGCCCTGACGGCACCCTGTTCTACCCCTATATCGGCAACGTCGAGGCCGCCGGCAAGACCATCGAAGAGCTGCGCTCGATCATCGCCCGCCGCCTGACCAACTACATCGACAGCCCGCAGGTGGACGTTTCCATCCTGCGCTTCGGCAGCCAGCGCGTGGTCGTCTCCGGTGCATTCAACACCGCCGGTGAAGTACCGATCACCACCGCCCCGATGACCATCACCCAGGCCATCGGCCAGGCAGGCGTGGACACCGATACCGCCGACCTCACCGGCCTGACCCTCAAGCGTGACGGCCGCGAGTACATGCTGGACATCGACTCCCTCAACCGCCCGGACTCCTGGCTGCATCAGGTCTACCTGAAGGATGGCGACCAGCTGCACCTGCCGTACAACGACCAGCGCAAGGTCTACGTACTGGGCGAAGTGATGCTGCCGCAGGCGATGACCTTCAAAGCCACCAGCATGAACCTGATGGATGCGGTCGGCACCGCCGGCGGCATTCGCCAGGAAACTGCCGATGGCGAAGCGCTCTACGTGATCCGCGGTGCGGAGAAGATGGCCGAAGGTCAGGCCAAGGTGTTCCAGCTGAATGCCAAGTCGCCGACCGCCTTCGCCCTGGCCAAGCACTTCCCGCTGCAGCCGCAGGACGTGGTGTTCGTCGGTCCGGCCAACATCACCCGCTGGAACCGCTTCATCAGCCAGCTGCTGCCGTCCGCCAGCATCGTGGGTACCGGCGCCGCAGCCGAGTACAACCTGTCCCGCTAAGCAGCGCATGGCCTGATCGCATAGCGGTCAGGTGAAAGAAAAAAGCCGCAGAGCCGAACCGAAAGGTTGCTCTGCGGCTTTTTCACTACGAATGGGAAACCGTTCGCCGTAAAGGCACACCCGCAGGAACCGTGGGGCGCTCGCTGCTCTTGTGGGAGGCCCGCCCTCGGGGCGATGCTTTTCAAGCTTCTGGGCAGGCCTACGGCCTGCAATCGCCGCGAGGGCGCGCCTCCCACGGGTTCGGTGTGCACCGTCTGCTTTTGTGGGAGGCCCGACCTCGGTCGGGGCGATGCTCTTGAGCTGTTGGCAGGCCTGCGGCCTGCATCGCCGCGAGGACGCGCCTACGGGGTCCGCTGGCGATCAGCGTGCCGCTTCGAACAGCCCCGCAGCGCCCATGCCGCCGCCCACGCACATGGTCACCACGCCATAGCGCAGGTTGCGCCGCTGCAGCTCGCGGATGATATGGCCGGCGGTGCGCGAGCCGGTCATGCCGAATGGATGGCCGATGGAAATCGAACCACCGTTGACGTTGTACTTCTCGTTGTCGATGCCCAGCGTGTCGCGGCAATACAGGCACTGCGAGGCGAAGGCTTCATTGAGTTCCCACAGGTCGATATCGTCGATCTGCAAGCCCTTGGCCTTGAGCAGGCGCGGCACGGCGAATACCGGCCCGATCCCCATTTCCTCCGGCTCGCAACCGGCAACGGTGAAGCCGCGGAAGAACGCACGCGGCTTCAGGCCCAGCTCGATGGCCTTTTCCAGGCTCATCACCAAGGTCATGGACGCACCATCGGAAAGTTGCGACGCGTTGCCGGCGGTGACCGAACCATCCTCGGCGAACGCCGGCTTGAGTCCCGCCAGGCTTTCCAGCGTGGTGTCGGGGCGGTTGCAGTCGTCGCGGTCCACCACGCCCCGATGCACGGTGCGCTCGCCGCTGTTCTTGTCCTCGGTGAAGTACTCGACGCTCATCGGCACGATCTCGTCGCTGAACAGCCCTTCGGCCTGGGCGCGTGCGGTGCGCTGCTGGCTCTGCAGCGAATAGAGATCCTGCTGCTCGCGGGTGACGTTGTAACGCCGCGCCACCAGCTCGGCCGTCTGCCCCATGCTGTGGTAGATGCCCGGCACACGCTCCTGGATGATCGGATTGAACAGGTAGTCGGTGTTGCGACTCCTGAGGGTCAGACTGATGGACTCCACCCCGCCGGCGACGATGACGTCGCTGCAGCCGGAGGCGATCTGGTTGGCGGCGATGGCGATGGCCTGCAGGCCCGACGAGCAGTAGCGGTTCAGCGTCATGCCGGGGCAGTCGATGCCCAGGCGGGACAGCACGGCGACGTTGCGGCCGATGTTGTAGCCCTGCGCGCCTTCGTTGGAGCCCGCACCGACGATGCAGTCCTCGACCAGCGCGGGGTCCAGATCGTTGCGTGACAGCAGCGCATCGACGCAGTGGGCCGCCATGTCGTCGGGGCGGGTCATGTTGAACTTGCCGCGGAAGGACTTGGCCAGGCCGGTCCGCACGCTGTCGACGATCACTACTTCACGCATGGCATACCTCGGAGCAGGGGCGTTCGTGGGGCTGTTGTTGCGGCGCGCTGCGCACGAATTGTTCCACGTCCGCCGGTGGACGATGACCGGAGCATAGTGCCGCCTGCGCGACCGTGGCGACGACCATTCAGCATGCATATGGCCATTCATCGCCCGGTCAGCCGCCGCTGCGTCCTCCGAAGCGGGACGCAGGGGGCGAGGAGCGAGCCATGCTCGCGCCCCCCACCGCAAAAGCGCCGCGGGCATGCCCCCGCTCCCATCGTTACCCCTTGGCGATCGCCGCCTCCAGCGCCTCGTTCAGCGTGCGCAGGACCTTCACCCGGGCGAAGCGCTTGTCGTTGGCCTCGACCAGCGTCCAGGGGGCGATTTCGGTGCTGGTACGATCGACCATGTCCGCCACGGCATGGCCGTAGTCGTCCCATTTCTCGCGGTTGCGCCAGTCTTCATCGGTGATCTTGAAGCGCTTGAACGGTGTCGCCTCGCGCTCCTTGAAGCGCCGCAGCTGCGTGTCCTGATCGATGCTGAGCCAGAATTTCACCAGCACCACGTCGCTATCCACCAGCTGCTCTTCGAAATCGTTGATCTCGCTGTAGGCACGCAGCCACTCGTCCGGCGTACAGAATCCTTCGACACGCTCCACCAGCACCCGGCCATACCAGGAACGATCGAAGATGGTGAACTTGCCGCGCTCCGGGATGTTGCGCCAGAAGCGCCACAACCATGGCTGGGCACGCTCTTCCTCGGTGGGTGCGGCGATCTGCACGGTGCGATACAGGCGTGGGTCCAGCGCGCCGGTGACACGCCGGATCGCACTGCCCTTGCCCGCCGCATCATGCCCCTCGAACAGCGCCAGCACGCCACGCTTGCGCAGCCGGCGATCACGCAACAGGCGCGACAAGCGGGCCTGCTCCTCGGCCAGCTGCTGCTGGTAGAGGTCCTTGCTCAGCTTCTGCGACAGGTCCAGGCTGTCCAGCAGGCTCAAGCGGTCCAGATTGCCCAGCAGCGGCGCCGAATGCGGTTGGGAAGCCGGCGATGTCGGCTGCTCGGCTCCGTCCAGCGCCGCCTGCAGCCCCTCCAGCAGCACACGCCCCACCGCCAGGCTGCGGTAACGCCAGTCCACACCCTCGATCACGTACCAGGGCGCGAAGCTGCGGCTGCTCAGCCGAAGGATCTGCTCGCCGTGGCGAACGAACTTGTCATAGGTCTTCGACTGCTGCCAGTCCAGCGGACTGATGCGCCAGCTGTGCAGGGGATCGTCCTTGAGCGAATCCAGACGGGCCTTCATCTGGGCCTTGGAAAGGTGAAACCAGAACTTGAAGATCAGCGCGCCCTCGTCGCAGAGCATCCGCTCCAGACGCTGCGCACGGGCGGTGGCCAGTTTCAGCTCGGCATTCTTGATCCGCCCATGCACCCGGTCCTCGAGCATCTTGCTGTACCAGTTGCCGAAGAAAATCCCGGTATGCCCCTTCGGTGGCAGGCGCCGCCAGTAACGCCATGCGAACGGATGGGACAGTTCCTCGTCGCTGGGCACATAGAAACTGTCGACCCGGATCAGCCGCGGGTCCATCCATTCGTTGAGCAGCTTGATGGTCTCGCCCTTGCCCGCGCCCTCGATGCCGTTGATCAGGATCAGCATCGGAAACCGCGCTTGGGCCTTGAGCCGGTACTGCGCCTGCAGCAGCGCCTCGCGTAATTCCGGCACTGCGGCGTCGTAGGTCGCCTTGTCGATGGAATGGCCGATTTCGGCGGATTCGAACATCATTGTCTCCGTCCCAGATGATGCGCCCAACCCTAGCAGGCAAGCCGAGGGCATAGCGAGCAGGACACGGAAAATTGAAGCTTCACAGACCCCGGTCTGCTGGCAGGCCTTGCGGCCTGCAATCGCCGCGAGGTCGCGCCTCCCACTGAATTTGACATAGACCCTGACTGCTTTCGGGAGACCCGACCTCGGGGCGAAGCTCTTGAGCTTCT
>NZ_AZSV01000044.1:0-36686 GCF_000582595.1 Pseudomonas sp. BAY1663 | reverse complement strand
GCAAGATGCAGCTGCGCTCGCGCAACGCTCCTCTGACTTGCAGAGGGAGATCCTCGTCTGGGAAGAGACACTGCTTCTTGAAAGCTTTGCGCTCTACGAGCCCAAGTTCAAGTTGAACTCCAGCCATGAGTACAAAGCCCGACTGGTCGGGGTTCGCGAGCAGCAGAAAGCCTTAATCAAAAGTGGAACGGCAGCGAGTGGAAACACTAACTGGGAGGTGAATGGGAGCAAGGTAGAAGGTCGGAAGCTGGTCAACGACATGATCAAGTTGGTGCTCCGATCATTCAACAATGAAGCTGACTACTGCGTCGACAATGTAAAATTCGACAACGTAGAGCTGGGCGAAAAGCGCATTCTGAAGTCCTTCGAAACCTGCAACCGTCTCGGCAGAGTGATGTCCGTTGAGCTATCTCGGAAGTACCTGAGCCTCAAGATTGACGAACTGCACCTTGCCTATGAGTTTCAGGTTAAGAAGCAAGAGGAAAAGGAAGATGCCAAGCGCGCCCGAGAAGAGCTGCGGGAACAGCAGAAGCTAGAGCAGGAGATTCGCGCCGCTCGGGAGAAGATCGCTAAGGAGCGCAAACACTTCGCGACCGCAATGCGCGAGCTACAGGCTCGCTTGGAAAAGGCACAATCGGAGGAGGAACGCGCGCCGCTTGTGGCCAAGTTGGCAGAGATTGAAGCAGGTCGCGCTGCGCTGGAAAGCGAAGAGAAACTTATCGACTATCGCGAACAGAACGCCAAAGCTGGCTACGTTTATGTGATCTCCAACGTCGGAGCATTCGGGGAAGGAATTTACAAGATCGGTATGACCCGCCGCCTGGAGCCAATGGATCGCGTCGATGAGTTAGGTGATGCGTCGGTGCCATTCTGGTTTGACGTACATGCGATGGTTTTCTCGGATAACGCCCCAGCATTGGAAGCAAAGCTTCATGAACGTTTTGCGGCCGGTCGGTTAAATAAGGTTAACGGGCGCAAGGAGTTCTTCCGCGCCGACATTGCTGAAATAGAGGCGGTCATTCGAGAAAACTACGATGCTGCTGTCGAGGTCACTCACGAAGCTCCAGCAGAGCAGTATCGAGAGAGCCTACGGATGGAATCACCCAAGGCTACAGTTCAGCAATTAGAACCAGCTGCAGCACAGAGCTGAATCCCCGGTTTCGTAGGTACCTTCAAGCCTTAAATGGAAGTCCTCTAAGTCTCTGCATGATCGGCCGCTTCTGGCCGAAAGCAGAGGATACGGCAGGTTGCAATCGGCCGATTCTGTTGAAAAAGTAGCTGCTTCCCCATGCCTTCGGCAGAATTGCCCTGTCAGCGAGCGCGGGGGCGAACAGCATGATGGGGCAGTTACCGGGAGGACAGCAGCGCCTGTTCTACTCGTTCAATCTGGAAGATCACGTCCCGGCCCAACACCTCCTGCGCAGCATCGACCAGTGCTTAGATCTCAGTGATCTGCGCGCCTACCTGGCAGATTTCTATAGCCCCATCGGGCGCCCCTCGATTGATCCGGAGTTAATGGTGCGCATGCTGGTCGTCGGCTACTGCTATGGCATCCGTTCCGAGCGGCGATTGTGCGAAGAGGTGCACCTAAACCTGGCCTATCGCTGGTTCTGCCGACTGGGCTTGGAGGATGAAGTACCCAATCATTCGACCTTCTCGAAGAATCGCCATGGACGTTTTCGTGACAGCGATCTGTTCCGCTGGTTGTTCAATGAGGTGCTGCGGCGCTGCATGGCGGCCGGTCTGGTCAAGGGTGAAGGTTTCGCCGTCGACGCCAGCATCATCAAGGCGGATGCCAGCCGGCAACGTGGGGTAGCGGGAGATGAAGTCGATTGGAGTGATCCAAAGCTCAGCAGCCGCGCCGTACGCGAGTACCTCGAAGCCCTTGATGAAGAGGTGTTGGCTGAAGCCCTCCCCAAGAAGATTTCGCTCACCGATCCGCTGTCTCGTTGGACAGCAGCGCCAGGCGGCCCGGCTTACTTTGCCTACTCCACCAACTACCTGATCGACACCGAGTATGGCGTGATCATGGATGTGGAAGCGACTCCGGCGCATCGTACCGCCGAGGTTGATTCGACTAGGACGATGGTTGAGCGTGTCGAAGCGCAGTTCGACCTCACACCGGAACGCCTCATCGGCGACACCGCCTATGGCACTGCGCCGATGCTGGCCTGGATGGTCGAAGAGAAGAACATCGAGCCGCATGTGCCGGTGTGGGACAAGACCGAACGCAAGGACGACACCCTCTCCAGTAATGACTTCCACTGGAATCAGGAGGCCAATGAATACCGCTGCCCAGCCGGCAAACCGCTGCGCAGTGCATGGCGCAACTTCACCCAGCAAAGATCGCGGGTGACCAAGGCCAACACCATCATCTACCGCTCCAGCCAAACCGACTGCGCCACCTGCCCGCTGAAAGCGAAGTGCTGCCCCAATACCGCATTTCGCAAGATCGCTCGGAGCATCCATGAAGCGACCCGTGACGTGGCGCGACGCATCGCCAAGACGCCGGAATACCTCGTCTCTCGTTGCGAACGGAAGAAGGTGGAGATGCTGTTCGCCCACCTCAAACGGATCATGAAACTGGACCGTTTACGACTGCGTGGACTGACGGGTGCGACTGACGAATTCACCTTGGCGGCGACCGTGCAAAACCTGAGACGTATGGCCAAGCTACTGCCTCACGGGCCGCCGATCACGGGATAGGTGCGCCTGCGGCGAGCAGAAACCCTCGAATTAACCCTCAGACCTGGGCAAAAAAGCTCAGTGAAACGCCGAAAGGCAACTTGAAGTGGCTTCCAGCCACTTCGACAGCAGGCACATTCGACCGGCCGGCTGCCGCTAAACCTACTTTTTCAACAGAATCGGCCAGAAGCGGACAAACGCCCTTTCAGGGGCTCACCAGGTATATGGCTGCCAGGTGACCTGGATAGAACCAGTATCCCCATCGTCCAACAGGCCAAGGACGGAGAGAGCTGGATTGCCGCAACAGGGCAAGGCCAAATGGCGCAGCGGCACCAGCCATAACGAACATCGCCACCGTCTCCGGTGTGCCCCCCCAGCCTTCCAACCAGCGATTACGACTGTTGGCCAGAATGGCTAGTACGGCAGGCAGCCACCACCAACGCATGCCTCGCAGCCCAAGCATAAAGGCAGCAGGCAAAATCACACCGACTAAGCCGTACATCAGTTGATGATGGAAAAGTATCGCAAGGACCAGCGCTCCAGTAGCCAGTAGCAGGCTGTTCCGGTCCGCGTGATGGACGCCCCAAGCGACCAGCAGACCAAGTAACAAAGTCGGCATCACGTTGAGCGTCGCACTTTCCGGTGAGAGTTCACGGTACGGCAATTCCGAAATCAGGGAGAACACCAGCAACCAGCCGAGGTAGCGCGCATTTCCTTCGCTGAATAGTTCGCCGGGGCGGGTTCTGGTGACGTTGGCTGCGATGCTCAGACAGAACAACGGAAAAGCGAGACGACCTATGATGAACAGGCCGTAAGCGTCAGGCCACAAATAGCGCAGGTGGTCGATCAGCATGCTGAGCATGGCCAACCACTTGACCAGATCGAGCCCCGCATCGCGCCTCATCCCAACACCCCGAACGCCAACGCCGCCAGCGCCAGGTAACGCCCCGCCTTGGCCACCAGTACGATCAGCAGAAAGCTCCAGAACGGCTCACGCAGCATGCCGGCAATAACGGTCAACGGGTCGCCAATGATCGGCGCCCAGCTTAGCAGCAGTGACCAGCGCCCATAGCGGTGGTAGGCCCGCTGAGCACGTAGCAACTTGTCATCCGCTACCGGGAACCAGCGTTTATGGCGGAAGTGCTCGATGTAGCGCCCCAGTAGCCAGTTGATGATCGAGCCAAGTACGTTGCCAACCGTAGCCACTACCAGCAACAAGGCCGGAGATTGCTTGCCTGCCAGCAGCAAGCTGGTCAACACCGCTTCGGACTGCATTGGCAGCAGAGTGGCGGCCCCAAAGGCTGCGACGAACAACCCCAGGTAGGCTGAGAAGTCCCACATTTCAGGTATTCAACCCTGCCCACCCGTGCAGGCCGACATAGATGCCCACTCCGATGATCAGCAGGCTGGACAGGTACGGAGCGCGGCGCGCTACCGCACCCAACCAGGGCCAGCGGTTGGAGGCATGACGCGTGCCAATGGCTGCCGCTACACCCACAGCCACCAGGGTCAAGGCCAAACCGACACTGAAGCTGAGCACCAACACCGCACCAAGCGTGACTTCCTTGACCTGTAGGCAGAGCAGTAGCACGGTGATAGCCGCAGGACAGGGAATCAGTCCTCCCGTCAGGCCGAAGAGAATGACCTGCCCAGTACTCACGTTGCGGCTGGAGAATCGCCGACGAATATCGTTGGCATGGGCTCGCTCATGGGCGTCCTGATAGCCATCCAGTGACAGCTCCAAGCCGTCCAGGTCTGCATGGGCATGTTCATGAAACGCCAGGTCATAGTCGTGGGAGTGGCCACCATGACCGAGGCTCAATCGCACGTCGAATTCGTGCGGTTCTGGGATCTCATCCACGGACTCCAAATAGCCATCGCGCTCGGTAAAAGCGAAGCGCCGCATGCGGCCGTTGGCGCGGGTCGTCTGTAGCCAGGCATCTGTGGCCTTCCAGGGCTGACCGCTGATCGTACGTAATCGCCAACGCGGAGCGACACCTTCCTCGAAAATTGACAGCTCGATGCGCCCGTGACCGGTGTCGATACGTCGCGTTTCGTCGTGCGCATGGTCATGCGAGTGAGGATGATCACCTTCCTGTTCGAAGCGCCACATCTGCTCTCCACGCCAGGTGCGCCAGAGCATCCACAGGGCGATGCCGATGATCAGAACCGCCGAGGCTAGCTGGAAGTATGGCTCGGTCGTCTGGGCGTCGAGGTTTTGACCCAGATACATACCGCCGATGGCAACCAGCCAGACCACCGCTGTATGCGAGGCCGTCGCAGCCAGACCCAATAGGATGGCCTGACGGACAGAGCCACGGATCGCCACGATGAACGCCGCCATCATGGTTTTCGAGTGCCCAGGTTCCAGGCCGTGCAGGGCACCTAGCAGGATGGCGGTGGGAACATACAGCCAAGCCTGGCTGGCCCCCTGTTGCAAGAGTTCGGCAAAGGACGACATGGCGGGGGCTCAGAGGTACTTGGTGATCTGCTTGAATTCTTCAAGTGGCGCCCGCTCACCGTTGGTGAGAGCGCCGACCGTGTGCTCCAGGCAGTGGTCGATGTGATCCTGAATCAGCGTGCGTTTGGCCTGACACACCGCTTTCTCAACCGCATGCAGTTGCTGGGCAATGTCAACGCACGCGCGTCCATCTTCGATCATGCCAACAATGCTGCGCAGATGGCCTTCGGCACGCTTCAACCTTTTGATGATTTCCTTATGACTTTGGTGCTGATGTTCGTGTTCGTGCTTGCTCATCGCGGAGCCTCGTGCAAGGATAATCGCCATCGCATCCTATCCCCCTGGGGGGATGCGTCAAACCAGGCAATCCTCCTGTCGAGTCGCAATCAGTCCGTCGATGCTGAGCCAAATTGCTACATGCCGATTTCTTTCCGCTCTGGCACTACTGTCGATGTTGCTGTGGGCGGGGCATGCGTTTTCCGGCTACGGAAAAATTGCGCAAGTGGGCACCATCTCTCATCAGCACAGCCATGATGAGGACCTGAGCGAACAAGATTTTCAGCTCTGGGGAGACCATCAGCACTCGTCGTTGATGGCCGACCATGTCCATGAAACCCCGCACCTCTCGGCCTGGCTGCCGACGCCTCAATACCTAGCGGCGGAGCAGCCATTGACTGCCGGCCCACTGCGCTTGCCCAGTGGCCACAGCACGCGGATAGAACGTCCCCCTCGATTCTGAGTATCTCTTCGACTCTGGCCCTCGTGGCCCAGACTTCATCAACTCAGGATCTACCTATGCATTCGCTATCTCTTCGCGGTAATGGCGCCTTGCGCCGACCGTTCCTGCTCCCCCTATTGGCATTCGTTCTGTTGCTGATAGGCATGCCAGAGGCTCTTGCCCATGGTGTTCCCGAAGGCGACAAAGGCTTCATCCAGGAAAGCACAGGGGTGTTGCTGGTGCCGTTCGTGTACATGGGCGCCAAGCACATGATCACCGGCTACGATCACCTGCTGTTCCTGTTCGGGGTGATCTTCTTCCTCTACCGCCTGAAGGACGTGGGGCTGTATGTCACGCTGTTCGCGGTCGGCCACTCGATCACTTTGCTGTTCGGAGTGCTAAGCAGCATCAGCATCAGCCCTACGTGATCGACGCCATCATCGGTTTTTCGGTGGTGTACAAGGCACTGGATAACCTGGGTGCCTTTCAGCGCTGGTTTGGCTATCAGCCCGATACCCGTGCGGCCACGCTGATATTCGGCCTGCTGCATGGCTTCGGCCTGGCGACCAAGATTCAGGAGTTCGAAATCTCGCCGGATGGCCTGATCGCCAACCTGATCGCCTTCAATGTCGGCGTCGAGATCGGTCAACTGCTGGCCCTCGGCACCATCCTCATTCTGATGGGCTACTGGCGGCGTACCGCCAGCTTCTGGCGCCATGCCTATACCGCCAACGTTGCATGATGAGCGCCGGTTTCCTGCTGATGGGTTACCAGCTCACCGGCCTGATCGTCTCTCAGTAAGGAATTTCCATATGTTCAATAGCAAAGCCCCAAGCCTCAACGAACTGCCGAGCAGTCAGCAGTTGCTGCGCTCCACCGTCATTGCCCTGATTGTCGCCATCGTCCTGTTGGTCACCGTGGTGATGCCTTCGGAATATGCCATCGACCCGACTGGTGCGGGACGCATGCTGGGCCTCACTCAGATGGGCGAGATCAAGCAGCAGCTGGCCGAAGAGGCCGCTGCCGAGGTCGCCGCGCTGGTCGTGCAGGCGCCTGCGGTGGTTCAGCCCAGCACGCAGCCAGCCCCCGAGGTGACAACCGAAGTTGCTCAATCGTCCGCGCCCGTAGCGCCGGCAGCGCCGGAAGTGGCAGGTCTGAAGCACGAGATGAGCATTGACTTGGCTCCCGGCCAGGGCGCCGAAATCAAGCTGGAGATGATCAAGGGCGCCAAGGTCAACTACTTCTGGACGGCCAATGGCGGCCAGGTCAACTACGACACCCACGGCGACCCCTACAACGCACCGCGCGACTTCTACCACGGGTACGGCAAAGGGCGCTTCACCCCGGAAGACAGTGGCGTTCTGGAGGCGGCTTTCGACGGCAAGCACGGCTGGTTCTGGCGTAACCGAACAGACAAGTCGGTCACCGTCACTCTGCGCACCCAAGGAGATTACATCGCCATCAAACGCGTGATCTGAAAACAAAACCGGCCCCTCATGGGGCCGGTTCTGCCAGCGTCGTGCGATGATCTTAAAGCCGCTCCAGGCAACCGGCCAGATTGCTCCCCAGCGCCTCCAGTAGACGCTCATAGCCCAACGCGTCGACCTTCACGTCATAGCCAAGCGGATCAAGCTCGGCCAGCCTTACTGGCAACCCTTCGCTGAGCGTCTGCGCCAGACGAGGCGGAATGGGCGGCTCGCTGAACACGCAGCTGGCTCCTGCCAGTTCCAAGCGCTTGCGCATATCGGCAACTTTTCTCGCACCTGGCTGAACATCGGCGCTTACAGCGAATACCCCTGCATGCCTCAGGCCGAATGCCTCCTCGAAGTAGTCGAAAGCTTCATGGAAGACGAAGAAGGGTTTGCCGGCCAACGGTTTGAGGCGATCCTCGATCTTTTCGTCCATGGCCGCCAGACGTTGATCGAATGCTGCCAGATTTGCCTGGTAGCGAGCGGCGTTCGCAGGGTCGATGCTGGACAGATCGCTCGCCATACGCGAAGCGATCTTGCGTGCATTGTCGGGATCAAGCCAGAGGTGAGCATCAAGTGCCCCTGGGCGATGTAGTTCGTCGTGCTCGCCAGCCTCTGTCCCTTCGTCATGCACATCAGTGTGCTCCTCTTCGTGCTCGTCAGCGGGTTCTTCGTCGTGCCGATGTTCTTCACCAAAGCGACGCAGGTGCAGCCCACTGATGTCCTGGACAGCCAGAGTCATTGCCCTACGGCCTTCCAGAACTCTTGGCAGGAACGTTTCAAGATCCGGCCCGATCCAGTAGAGCAAGTCTGCCTCTCGCACGTTGCGAATGTCAGAAGGACGCAGTGTGAAGTGATGGGGAGATGCCCCTGGCGGCAGGAGTACACCGGGTTTGCCGACTCCGTCCTGTACGGCAGCGGCAATCAACTGGAGAGGCTTGATACTGGTCAGTACGCGGACTTCTGCAAAGGCAGGCGCAGCGAACAGCAATCCCAGCATCACGCTGGAGAAGTGGGTCAGCAAGCGGTGCATTGAGGCTATCTCGCAAGGATATCGTTACGGAATAACATATCAAAATCACTTGCAGTCTTCAGCCATCCCTGAATGACATGGCGATCTCACAGAACCCCAAAACCTTTCAATCGGGCTAGCTCCAAGGACCGCTTGTGGCCGATTGCAGCCGCGTGAGCCAGGGTTGACAGTTGGATCCGGTTGAGATTGTTCCTGCTCGTATAAGGCCAGGGTACGATGGAGCTAGTGCTCACGCAGCTGCCGAGGCGCGGCATGTGAACAGGCCGGGCGGCACGGTTTAGGCACAAGATTGGCACAGCCCGAAAAGCCACTGATAAATGGCGCAGAGGGCAGTACTCATCGCGGCCATAGCGGCTGGCATGGGGGGAGATTTTGCGGGAGGAACCGATTCGGGTACCGAATCGGCGAAGCCTTAGGGAAAAGGCTTGTAAATCAAGGAGATATGGCGCACCTGGCGGGATTCGAACCCACGACCCTTGCCTTCGGAGGGCAATACTCTATCCAGCTGAGCTACAGGTGCGTATTTGTTGCAGAGACCTATTTGACCGCTAGCTTCCGAGCTTCTCAACCCGATGATCACTGCCTTCGGAGGGCAGTACTCTATCCAGCTGAGCTACGGATGCGTTGCGGGGCGCAATCATACGCATGTCCTCCGCGGGCGTCCATGCTGGCGGTGCTTCGGGGCGCGGGGGTATTCGCAAGCGCGTGTGTGGGCGTCGGGGCCGGTGCGCGATGTGGCCGGAGGCTCTATTGCGGGAGCCGCGAGGCTGATTCGGGGCGGGGCGGCTGTTACCCTTGCAGCGGTTGCGGCCGCGGGCCGGGTTTCGCAAGCTGTCGGGGGGAGTCGGGATGTCGAGTCATATCAAGCTCTGGGATGCGCCGCTGCGCGTGTTCCACTGGTCGTTCGCCGCGGCGGTGATCGCCGCCATCGTCACCGGCTGGGTCGGTGGCAACCTGATGCCCTGGCACGGCCGGCTGGGGCTTGTGGTGCTGGGGCTGCTGGTGTTTCGCCTGCTGTGGGGCTTCGTCGGGTCGACCTATGCGCGCTGGTCGCGGATCTTCGCCGCGACGGTGGGCGTGCGGGATTACCTGCAGGGCAACTGGCGGGAGGCTGGCCACAATCCGCTGGGCGCGCTGTCGGTGCTGGCGCTGCTGGGGCTGGTGGGCTTCCAGGTGGTCAGCGGGCTGATGGCGACCGACGATATCGCCTTCCAGGGGCCGCTGTACGCGCTGGTTGGCAGCGATACCGGCAACTGGCTGAGCGGCCTGCACCGGCAGGCGAAGTGGCTGTTGCTCGGGCTGATCGGCCTGCATCTGGCGGCGATCGCCTGGTACGGGCTGGTCAAGCGCAAGCCATTGGTGCGGGCGATGATCGCCGGGCGGATGCGCCGCGAGCATCCGGCGCAGCGGGATGCCCGGGGCGGCTCGCTGGCCACGGCGCTGCTGGCCGTCGTGCTGGCGGTGGGGGGTGGTCTGGGGTGTGCAGTCGGTGGCCGGCAGAATGCAGCCACCACCTGCGGCGCCGGCGCCTAGCCTGGATTGGTAGGGCGCTGCCGGTCGGTTCTGGCCGCCCGGCAAGGCGCGAGGGCGCGGGCTCAGTCGGCGCGGAATTTGTCGTGGCAGGATTTGCACGAACCGCCGACGTCGCCGAAGGCCTTCTTGATCGCGGCCTGATCGCCCTCGGCGGCGACCTTGGCGAGCTGGTTGGCGGCACTGGTGAAGGTGCGGCCGATGCGCCCGGCTTCGTCGAGGTTCTGGAAGAACTCGGGCTTGAGGCGGGTCTCGTTGCCCAGCTGCGCGGTGGTGGTGTCCGGGCTGTAGAGGCTGCCCATGCCGGAGTTGGCGATGGCGGCGATGGCGTTGGCGGCGGCGGCGACCCTGGCCTGGTCGTAGGGCTCCTTGCCGTCGATGACCTGGGCCTTGATCTTGCCCATGTTCCAGGCCATGAACTGATAGCCGGCCTGGCGGGTTTCCACCATCTCTTCGGGTTTCAGTTGCGCCTGGGCGGCAGCGCTCGCCAGCAGGACGGCCGCCGCGGCGCCTGTCATCAATGCTTTCACGGTAACTCCTTATCGATCCATGGTTGTCGGCGGCTGGTGCCGCCCGCGTGGAACTATACCCCGCCCAGTAGTGCGGTTTGGGTAACAAGGCGTAACAGACCGCGCAGGCATCAGGCTGGTCAATGGCACGACAACGCCGAGCGTCATGAGCTTGCCGCCCGGCCGGCTGCGGTCCTAGCATGGTCGTTCGCAGTGCAATGCGACGGCGGGAACCGGGCGGCGAAGGACGGTTCAGATGCTCGTCGCGTTCGCCAAACTTTCCGCAGCGGGCCTGCCGCTACGATGCCCGAGGAGACTGCCATGCAACTCAAAGACCCTTCCCTGTTCCGCCAGCAGGCCTATGTCGATGGCGCCTGGCTGGATGCCGACAGTGGCCAGACCATCAGCGTGAACAACCCGGCCACCGGCGAGATTCTCGGTACGGTGCCGAAGATGGGTGCCGCCGAAACCCGCCGTGCCATCGATGCCGCCGAGCGCGCGTTGCCGGCCTGGCGCGGGCTGACCGCCAAGGAGCGCTCGCAGAAGCTGCGCCGCTGGTTCGAGCTGCTGATGGAGAACCAGGACGACCTCGGCCGGCTGATGACGCTGGAGCAGGGCAAGCCGCTGGCCGAAGCCAAGGGCGAGATCGCCTATGCCGCCTCCTTCATCGAGTGGTTCGCCGAGGAAGCCAAGCGCATCTACGGCGACACCATCCCCGGCCACCAGCCGGACAAGCGCATCCTCGTCATCAAGCAGCCGATCGGCGTCACCGCGGCGATCACCCCGTGGAACTTCCCGGCGGCGATGATCACCCGCAAGGCCGGCCCGGCGCTGGCGGCCGGTTGCACCATGGTGATCAAGCCGGCTTCGCAGACACCGTTCTCGGCGCTGGCGATGGCCGAGCTGGCCGAACGCGCCGGCATTCCCAAGGGCGTGCTCAGCGTGATCACCGGCTCGGCCGGCGACATCGGCAACGAGCTGACCGCCAACCCCAAGGTGCGCAAGATTTCCTTCACCGGCTCCACCGAGGTCGGTGCCAAGCTGATGGAACAGTGCGCGCCGGGGATCAAGAAGGTCTCGCTGGAGCTGGGCGGCAACGCGCCGTTCATCGTCTTCGACGACGCCGACCTCGATGAGGCGGTGAAGGGCGCCATGCAGTCGAAGTACCGCAATGCCGGGCAGACCTGCGTCTGCGTCAACCGCATCTACGTGCAGGATGGCGTGTACGACGCCTTCGCCGAGAAGTTCCAGGCGGCGGTGGCCCGGCTGCGGGTCGGCAACGGCCTGGAGGAGGGCACCGACATCGGCCCGCTGATCGACGAGCGCGCCGTGGCCAAGGTCCGCGAGCACATCGAGGATGCCGTCGCCCAGGGCGCGCGGCTGGTGGCCGGTGGCCAGGCGCACACGCGGGGCGGCAGCTATTTCGAGCCGAGCGTGCTGGTCGACGTGCCGGACAGCGCCAAGGTGGCCAAGGAAGAAACCTTCGGCCCGCTGGCGCCGCTGTTCCGCTTCAAGGACGAGGCCGAGGCGATCGCCAAGGCCAACGACACCGAGTTCGGCCTGGCTTCCTACTTCTATGCGCGCGACCTGGGCCGCGTGTTCCGCGTCGCCGAGGCGCTGGAGTACGGCATGGTCGGCATCAATACCGGGCTGATCTCCACCGAAGTGGCGCCGTTCGGCGGGGTGAAGTCCTCCGGCCTCGGCCGCGAAGGCTCCAAATACGGCATCGAGGACTATCTGGAAATCAAGTACCTGTGCATGGGGATCTGAGGAGTCGTGCGCCAGCCAGCCCGATCGCGTGGCTGGCTCTTTGCTATTAACGCGGTAAAATCGCGGCCCCTTGCGGCGGCGCACGCTCATCGGATGTACCATTGCAGCTGCCCGAGCGCTTGCTAGGCTGGGCAGTGGCCCTTCATCGAGCAGCGTTGTGAGCATCGCGTCCCACGTTTCCTTTGTCCTCGTCGCCTACAACGAGCCCTGGCGCGCCGATCAGCTTTGCCAGCTGGTTCGCGAGTTGCGCCCGGGCGCGCGCGTGTTGCCGGTGAACGATGGCCAGGCGGCGTTGACCGCCTGCAAGAGACAGGTGCCGAGCCTGCTGATCGCCGATGGCGAGCTGGACGGCCTCGGTGGTGTCGAGCTGCTGCGCGAGCTGCGCCGCCACCCGCCGACGCAACGCCTGCCGTGCATCCTCATCAGCGAACGTACCGACGCCCCCAGCGTGCGCGCGGCACTGCCGCTGGCGCCGGCAGCCTACCTCGGCAAGCCCTGTGACCTGGACGATCTGCGCCGGCGGCTGGACAAGTTGCTGCCGCGCTCGGCCGGGCGGGCGAGCCGGGCCCTGCGCGAACCGGCCGATACACTGGACAGTTTTCTCGAACGCATGCGGCAGAACAATCGTGGCGCGCCGCTGCTGGAGACGGTGCACGCCGCGGCGCTGCGCCTGCAAGCCGGCGACCAGGATCTCGACGAACTGGACGAGCTGCTTGCGCGCGACCCGCAGGTGACCGCGCGGCTGATCAGCGTCGCCAATGGCAGCGGGGCGCACCGGAATACACCGTGCCTGACCCTGGGCCAGGCGCGCCAGTGCCTCGGCAGCAAGCGCAGCCTCAATCTGGTGGCGGAGCTGGCCCTGCAGCACAACGCCCGGCTGGCCGAGCCGCGGCTGGCCGAGCTGGCCGGGCGGCTCGGCGAGCAGGCGCTGCAGACGGCGAACCTGGCCCGTTGGCTGGCCCGCCAGCTGAAACTGGACGCCGAGCTCTGCTACACCGCCGGGCTGCTGCAGAATATCGGCGAACTGGCCCTGCTGCGCAGCCTGCAGGACTGGCTCGACGGGGGCGGCGAGCTGCCCGAGGCTGCCTTGCAGCGCGCCCTGCGCGAGCGCGCTGCCGGTTACGGTTCGGCGTTGCGCACGCAATGGCGCCTGCCGCTGGGGCTGCGCCAGGTGATCAGTGCCTACTACACGCTCGGTGCGGGGGCATTCAGCCGCGAAGCGCTGGTGCTCAACCTGACCCGTCTGCTGGCCGAGCTGCCGACCGAGGCCGTGCCGGCCAGCCTGGTGGGAGAACGCACGGTGCGCCTGCTGCGCCTCGATCCCGACCTGCTGAGCCGCGCCCCGCTGGGCAGAACCGCTGGCCACTGAGCTGCCGCCGGCCTTCTTGGCGACCATTCCGCCGGCTTATAACGGCCGGTCCGCCATCGTCCGCCGAGCGCTTGCGGTCAGCTAAACCCCGTCCTGCCTGCCGATCGATCTCCTAAGCTGTAGTACCCGGCATGCGTCCGGCGAGTGCCCGTCGTCTCTCGACAGTCAGAAATGACTTGGTTATTCTGCTGTGCGAAACATGATTCCGTGAAATAACAATTCCAATCCATTCACACAGCGGAGGCCTACATGACGGAAGTCGTACGGCTGGAAAAACGGGGCGAGATCGCCTTGATCACGGTCGACAACCCCCCGGTCAATGCCCTCGGGAAGGCGGTGCGCCAGGGGCTGCTGCAGGCCTTCCGGGCTGCCGAGGCGGATGCCGCGGTGCGCGCGGTGGTGCTGGCCTGTGCAGGCAACACCTTCATCGCCGGCGCCGACATCAAGGAGTTCGGCAAGCCGCCGCAGGCACCGGCGCTGCCGGACGTGATCGACGCCATCGAGGCCTGCGGCAAGCCCAGCGTCGCGGTGATCCACGGCACCGCGCTGGGGGGCGGCCTCGAAGTCGCGCTCGGCTGCCATTACCGCATCGCCCGCAAGGACGCCCAGGCCGGCCTGCCGGAAGTGAAGCTCGGCCTGCTGCCCGGTGCCGGCGGCACCCAGCGGTTGCCGCGCCTGGCCGGGGTGGCCAAGGCGCTGGAGATGATCGTCAGCGGCCAGCCCATCGGCGCGGCCGAGGCGGTGGCGCATCGCATCGTCGACGAGCTGTTCGAGGGCGACGTCGCCGAGGCCGGCCTGGCCTATGCCCGGCTCATGCTCGAGGAAGGCCGCGTGCCGCGCCGCACTGGCGAGCAGACCGTCGGCCTGGAAGGCGCCGACAATGCCGGGCTGGTCGCCGCCAAGCATGCCGAAGTGGCCAAGCGCATGCCCGGGCTGTTCTCGCCGCTGCGCTGCATCGCCGCGGTGGAAGCCGCGACCCGACTGCCGCTCGCCGAGGGCCTCGCGCGCGAACGCGAGCTGTTCCTCGAATGCCTGAACTCGCCGCAGCGCGCGGCGCTGGTGCACGCCTTCTTCGCCGAACGCCAGGCGAGCCGGATCGCCGACCTGCCGGCCGACGTGCAGCCGCGCGCGATCGATACCGCCGCGGTGATCGGCGGCGGCACCATGGGCGTCGGCATCGCCCTGTGCTTCGCCAATGCCGGGGTGCCGGTGAAACTGCTGGAAATCGATGAAGAGGCGCTGCAGCGCGGCCTGCAGCGCGCCCGTGATACCTACGCGGCCAGCGTCAAGCGCGGCAGCCTGACCCCCGAGGCGATGGAAGAACGCCTCAAGTTGGTCGAAGGCGTTACCGAGTACGCCGCGCTGGCGGATGTCGATGTAGTGGTCGAAGCGGTATTCGAGGACATGGCCGTCAAGCAGCAGGTCTTCGAGCAACTGGACGCGGTGTGCAAGCCCGGCGCGATCCTCGCCTCCAACACCTCGTCGCTGGACCTGAACGCTATCGCTGGCTTCACCCGGCGCCCGCAGGACGTGGTCGGCCTGCACTTCTTCAGCCCGGCCAACGTCATGCGCCTGCTGGAAGTGGTGCGTGGCGAGAAGACCAGCCATGCGGTGCTGGCCAGCGCCATGGCCATCGGCAAGCGGCTGAAGAAGGTCGCGGTGGTGGTCGGCGTGTGCGACGGCTTCGTCGGCAACCGCATGGTCTTCCAGTACGGCCGCGAGGCGGAGTTCCTGCTGGAGGAAGGCGCCACGCCACAACAGGTCGACGCTGCCCTGCGCAATTTCGGCATGGCCATGGGACCGTTCGCCATGCGCGATCTGTCCGGTCTCGACATCGGCCAGGCGATCCGCAAGCGCCAGCGCGCGACGCTGCCGGCGCACTTAGATTTCCCCACCGTCTCGGACAAGCTCTGCGCCGCCGGCATGCTCGGGCAGAAGACCGGCGCCGGCTACTACCGCTACGAGCCCGGCAACCGCACCCCGCAGGAGAACCCCGAACTCGCGCCTATGCTGGAAGCCGCGTCGCGGGAAAAGGGCATCGAGCGGCAGACGCTGGACGAGCGGTACATCGTCGAGCGCTGCATCTTCGCGCTGGTCAACGAAGGCGCCAAGATTCTCGAGGAAGGCATCGCCCAGCGCTCCAGCGACATCGACGTCATCTACCTCAACGGCTACGGCTTCCCGGCCTTCCGCGGCGGGCCGATGTACTACGCCGACAGCGTCGGCCTGGACAAGGTGCTGGCGCGGGTAAAAGAACTGCACGCGCGTTGCGGCGACTGGTGGAAGCCGGCGCCGCTGCTGGAAAAACTGGCCGCCGAAGGCCGCACCTTCACCGAATGGCAGGCCGGCCGATGAACGCCGCCGACCTGTATTCCGAACGCACCATGAGGACCTTCCCATGAACGTCAACTACACGGCCGAAGAGCTCGCCTTCCGCGATGAAGTGCGCGCCTTCCTGAAAAGCGAGCTGCCGGCGGACATCGCCGCCAAGGTCAAGCTCGGCAAGCACATGTCCAAGGAAGACCACCAGCGCTGGCAGCAGATCCTGGTCAAGCGCGGCTGGTATGCGCCGGGCTGGCCGGTGGAGCTGGGCGGCACCACCTGGGGCCCGGTGGAGAAGCACATCTTCGACGAGGAGTGCGCCGCCTTCGGTGCACCGCGCACCGTGCCTTTCGGGGTCAACATGGTCGCCCCGGTGATCATCAAGTTCGGCACCCAGCAGCAGATCGACCACTACCTGCCGCGGATTCTTTCCGGTGAGGACTGGTGGTGCCAGGGCTATTCCGAGCCGGGCGCCGGCTCCGACCTGGCCAGCCTCAAGACCCGCGCCGTGCGTGACGGCGACCACTACGTGGTCAACGGCCAGAAGACCTGGACCACCCTCGGCCAGCACGCCAACATGATCTTCTGTCTGGTGCGCACCGACCCCGAGGCCCAGCAGCAGCGCGGCATCAGCTTCCTGTTGATCGACATGAGCACGCCGGGCATCAGTGTGCGGCCGATCATCACCCTGGACGGCGACCACGAGGTCAACGAAGTCTTCTTCGACAACGTCCGCGTACCGGTGGAAAACCTCGTCGGCGAGGAAAACCAGGGCTGGACCTGCGCCAAGTATCTGCTGACCCACGAGCGCACCGGCCTGGCCGGCATCGGCGCCTCCAAGGCGGCGCTGGCGCATCTCAAGCGCATCGCCATGAAGGAGGTCTGCGACGGCAAGCCCATGCTCGAAGACCCGTTGTTCCGCGCCCAGGTCGCGGAAGTCGAGATGCAGCTGATGGCCATCGAGATGAGCACCCTGCGCATCCTTGCCGCAGCGAAGGAGGGCGGCGTACCTGGCGCCGAGTCGTCGATCCTCAAGATCAAGGGCACCGAGATCCGTCAGGCCATCACCCACCTGCTGCGCAAGGTCATCGGCCCCTACGCGCTGCCGTTCCTCGAGGAGGAGCTGCAGCTGGACTACGACGGCGAGCCGCTGCACGGCGACTACAGCGCGGCGCTGGCCGGCGACTACTTCAACATGCGCAAGCTGTCGATCTTCGGCGGCTCCAACGAAATCCAGAAGAACATCGTCTCGAAGATGATTCTCGAGCTGTAAGGGGGCAACGCCATGGACTTCAAACTGACCGAAGAGCAGCAGATGCTGCAAGACACCGCGGCGCGCCTGGTGCGCGACGCCTATCCGTTCGAACAGCGCGAGAAGTTCAGCGAGTCCGAGCTGGGCTTTTCCGCCGAATTCTGGTCGCAGCTGGGCGAACTGGGCCTGACCGCGGTGCCGTTCTCCGAGGACATCGGCGGCTTTGGTGGTAGCGGCGTGGAAACCATGCTGGTGATGACCGAACTGGGTCGCGGCCTGACGCTGGAGCCGTATCTGCAATCGGTGATCCTTGCGGGTGGCCTGATCAACCAGCTCGGCTCCGATGCGCAGAAGCAGGACCTGCTGCCCCAGGTCGCCGCCGGTTCGCTGCAGCTGGCGGTCGCGTTCGACGAACCGCAGAGCCACTACAACCTGAACGATGTACAGACTCGCGCCGAAGCGGTCGACGGCGGCTATCGGCTCTCCGGACGCAAGGCCGTGGTCATCGGCGGGCACAGTGCCGGGCAGATCATCGTTTCCGCGCGCACTTCCGGCGACAGCCGCGACGAAACGGGCATCAGCCTGTTTCTCGTCGACCCGGACGCCGAAGGCGTAAGCCGTCGCGTCTACCCGACCATCGACGGGCGCAAGGGCTGCGAGCTGTTCCTCGACGACGTGCAGGTGGGTGCCGAGGCGCTGCTTGGCGGGCTCGGCAGTGCCTTACCGGCGCTGCGCTACCAGCAGGGCCGCGCCATCGCCGCGCAGTGCGCCGATGCGCTGGGCAGCATGGACGAAGCCTGCAAGCTGACCCTCGACTACCTGAAGACGCGCAAGCAGTTCGGCGTGCCGATCGGCAAGTTCCAGGTCCTGCAGCACCGCATGGTGGACATGCAGACCGAGCTGGAGCAGGCCACCAGCATGGCGATCCTCGCCGCGACCTTTGCCGATGGCGAAGACAACGACGAGCGCAGCCGTATCATTGCGGCCGCCAAGTACATCTGCGCCCGCGCGGCGCGCAAGGTGGCCGAGGAAGCGATCCAGCTGCACGGCGGCATCGGCATGACCTGGGAATACAACCTCGCCCACCACGCCAAGCGGCTGGTGATGATCGCCCACCAGTTCGGCGACGACGACCATCATCTGCAGGCCTACGCGAAGCTGATGCAGGTGGCCTGAGCGGCCGATCGGCTTGACGAAAAACCCGCTCCCAGGAGCGGGTTTTTCAATGACTGGGGGGGGATGCCGGCGACGTGCTCGAGCCGGGCGTAGGGTGGATAACGCGAAGCTTATCCACCGTTTTTCACCCCGGCATTCGATGCCGCGCCGTCGGTGGAAAATGCTTCGCAGCTTTCCACCCTACATGGCTGCGGCGGCAGCGGTGATCAGACCGGCTTGGCCTGCGCCTCGGCGGTCGTGGCGCCTTGCGGCTTCCATTGCTGCAGTCTATCCAGGCTGCCGCGGTAGTGCTTGAGGCCCATGCCGAGCAGGATGATCGCACCGACCAGGGCGATGCCGGTGACCACCAGCAGCGAGTAGCGCAGCGCCATGTCGTCGCCGAAGACGAAGTCGGTGCCCAGCGCCACGGCGGTCGGGCCGACGCCGAGACCGACCAGGGTGATGACGAACAGGTACACCGCCGAGGCCTGGCCGCGCATGGAGTTGGGCATGATCTCCTGGATCGCCGCCGGGCCGACGCCGAACGGCATGGCGATGGTGAACACGTGCAGGGCGATCAGCGCCAGGGCCAATTGGCCGTCGCCGACCAGGTAGACCAGGTTCAGCGGCAGGGTCAGCGCCGCCGAGACGATGGCGACCCGCAGCGGCGCATCGCGGTAGCCGCGCCGGTGCAGCAGGTCGCACAGGCGCCCGCCGGCGATGATGCCCAGCGAACCGGCGATCGCCACCACCGAGCCGTAGAGCACGCCGACCTCGCTGGCCGACCAGCCGTAGGTGCGGATGAAGAAGGTCGGAATCCACGCCGAGCTGCCATAGGCGGCGAAGGCAGGCAGGCGAAGCCGAAGTTGTGGCAGAGCACGGTCTTGCGGTTCTGCCTGATATAGGCCGCCACCTCGGCAAGCGGTACCTCGATGCCAGCGCCGACGCCTGGCGCCGCGGCTCCTTGATCAGCAGCAGCACCGCGGTGAATACCACGCCGGCCGCGCCGAGGATGAGGAAGATCAGCTGCCAGGGACGCACTTCGCCGATCACCGGCAGCAGCACGTCGCCCTGCGCCGAGGCGAACTTGACCACCAGCCGCCGAGCAGGAAGGCCAGCCCCGAGCCGATGTAGATGCCCATCGAGTAGACGCTCATCGCCGTGCCGCGCAGCTTGGGCGGGAAGCTGTCGGCGATCAGCGAATAGGCCGAGGGCGACAGCGCCGCTTCGCCGACACCGACGCCGATGCGGAAGGTGAGGAAGTGCCAGAAGGTTTTCGCCGTGCCGCACAGCGCCGTCATCAGGCTCCACACCAGCACGCCGATGGCGATGATGCCGCGTCGGCTCTTGCGGTCGGCCAGGCGGCCGATCGGCACGCCGCAGACGGTGTAGAACACGGCGAAGGAGAAGCCCATCAGCAGGCTCATGTGGGTGTCGGTGATGTCGAGGTCACGGCGTATCGGGGCGACCAGCAGGTTGAGGATCTGCCGGTCGACGAAGGACAGGACGTAAGCGAGCATGAGGATGGCGACTGTCAGCCAGGCGCGGGTGCTCGAAGGGTAGCCGTTATTGTTGTTCATGGACGAGGCTCCGTTTGGCGAGGGGCTGCAACCAGCCCAGCCTCACTTTTTCGGAGATCGCCTGAATCGGCAAGCGGAATAACTACCGCATATGTTTCGAAATATGATGGTTATGTTCCGCTGTGCGGAATTAATTACAAGCCGCTGTCGCTTCGGCGCGGCGCTCGTGCAGCTCGGGCAGCAGGTGCGCTTCCCACAGGCTCGGTTGGAAGGCCTGGCGGAAGAAACCGAAGTGGCCGATGCGCGTGGCGCCGATTTCCGCGGGGGCCAGGCGCCGCATGGTCTTCGGTGCCGACGTGTAGAAGCCGTGCAGCGACTCGGTGTTGCGCGCCGACATCATCTCGTCGTCGGTGAAGGAGAGCGACAGCAGCGGCGTCGTCACCGCGGCGAAGGCGCGCCGTACCGGCTCGCCCTCGGCGCCGACCAGGTAGTCCGGATGCAGGCACCAGCGGCGCCACTGGCGGATCACGCCGGCCGGCAGGTCGCCGACCGCGCCGATGCGCGCGCCGGGAAAATAGCCGGCCAGGGCGGTCAGCGCCGGCGCCAGGCCGTGCCAGAGCAGCCAGGCCTGGCGGCGGATCTGCGGGCTGTTCTCGCGCCAGTAGCCGCTGCCGGCAGCGATGGTGATGATGCGCGTCAGCCGCTCGTGGCCTGAGACCAGCGGCAGTACCTGGCGCCCAGGCTGTGGCCGAGCCAGTACAGCGGCGTGTCTTCGGCCGCATGGGCGGCCTGCGCGAGCATGGCGCTGCAGTCATGGCGGGCCCAGTCGAAGATGTCGACGTCCAACCGGCGCAGCGAGGTGCGGCGCGACTGGCCGATGCGACGTAATCGAAGGTCACCGCGAGGAAGCCGCACGTGGCGAGCCAGGCGGCGAAATCACTGTAGAAACGCTGCTTGACGCCGATGGCTGGGGCGATCAGCACGACGCCGCGCAGGGCACCGGCCGGTCGATACCAGTGGCTGGCCAGCAGATGGCCGTTGCCGTTGTCGATCGCACGCATTTCAGGCTGTATCGTCGCCATTTTTGTTGTTCTCCGCTTCTGAGATGGCCCTAATCGGTGCAGTATACGAATGACAGAAGATAATTCTAGAAAAATATTCTAGTTATGGATGGGAGGCCGGATGGCCCGTAGTACCCGCAAGCAGCAAATCCTCCAGGCCGCGCTCGCCTGTTTCAGCGAGTCCGGCGTGGATGCCACCACCATCGAGATGATCCGCGATCGCTCCGGGGCGAGCATTGGCAGCCTCTACCATCACTTCGGCAACCGCGAGCGGATCATCGGTGCGCTCTATCTGGAGGGCATCGGCGAGTACGCCGCGCTGCTGGAGGCTGGCCTGTTCGAGTCGCTGGACGCCGAGGCCTGCGTGAAGCTGTTCGTCACCTGCTACGTCGACTGGGTGGTGGCCAATCCCGAATGGGCGCGCTTCATCCTGCACAACCGCGGGCGCGTCGAGGCGGGCGAGATGGGCGAGCGGCTGCGCGACTTCAACCGCGAGCACGGCGGTCGCATCGCCGCGATCCTGCGCCGGCATCGCGAGGCGGGTGCGTTCAAGGCGATCCCGGGGGAGTGCTTCGTCTCGGTGGTGATCGGTCCGGTGCAGGACATGGCGCGCAACTGGCTGGCCGGACGCAGCAAGGCGCCGCTGGCCGACTACCGCGAGCTGCTGGCCGAGATCGCTTGGGACAGCGTGCGCGCCTAGCGTAAGTGCTCGCGCTGGAAGCGGAAGGGGCCTGTAGGAGCGAGCCATGCTCGCGAACCTGGCCACGAAAAAGCATCGCGGGCACGGCCCCACGAGGCCTTTGCGGCAATGCGTTTCACGGTGAAATAGCTGAACGCCACGGGAAGGTATGCGTTCTTGCGTAGGGTGCGCCCACGGCGACGGCTCCGGGGACCTAGACGCCCAGGCTTTCGATATCGCGGGCGAGCATTTCCAACTGGTGCGCCAGCGAGGCCTTGAGGGTTTCTTCGGTGAGCTGGAAGGACGGCGCGCCGCAGGTCAGCACCATGATGCTGCCGTCGGCCAGGTGCAGCGGCACGCCGGCGGCCATGACGTTGCGGTCCCAGTCGCCCAGCGAGAGGCAGAAGCCGTGCTGCGCGAATTCCTCGAACGAGGCCTGCAGCGAGCTTTTCACCGCCCCCCAGCCATCGCCGTATTTGCTCGCCAGCGCGGCCATCAGGTGCTCGCGCTCCTTTTCCGGGGTGGCGGCGAGGAAGGCGCGGCCGGCGGCGGTGGTGGCCAGCGGCAGGCGCACGCCGGCGTCCATGCGCAGGGTGGTGACTTCCGCCGGGCGGCAGTTCTCGACATAGATCATCGACAGCCGGTCGCGGCAGGTCAGGCCGACGGTGGTGTTGGTGCGCCGGGCGAAGTCGTCCATGTACGGCTTGGCCAGCTGGCGCACGCGCAGGTTGGAGACGTAGGCGTAGCCCAGCGCCAGCACGCCGGAGTCCAGCTGGTACTTCTCCAGCTGTTGCGAATAGCTGAGGTAACCGAGCTTGGTCAGCGTGTAGGTCATGCGCGACACCGTCGGCTTGGGCAGCCCGGTGATGCGCGCGATGTCCTGGTTGCCCATGACCACCGAGCCGTGGGTGAAGGCCCGCAGCACATCCAGGCCACGCGACAGGGCCTCGACGAATTTGCGGTCCTTGGGGTTCTCGTTGTCTTCGACGTCGGTCATGGGGGCGGTCTGTCTGTGGTGGCAGCGGGGGCGAACGATAGCAGATCGCCCCGGTGGTCGGCAGTGCCACCGTGCGCAGCCCTGGTTGGCAAAGCGGCCATGTGGCCATGATTGCAGCGGAAAACCTTATCGCATAGTATCGAAAACGACATCATATTTCGCACAGTAAAACAATAATTCGCTATGGAGGTGTCGGATGTCCCTGCCCGCCGAGGGTTATGTCGCCGCTCAGCTTGCCGCCGAGCCCCTGCACAACGTGCACGACCTGCTGGCCAAGGCCGTGCACGCCCATCCGCACTGGAAGGCCTTCACCTGTGGGGATACCACCCTCACCTGCGCCGAGTTCGAGCGGCATGTCGACGCCTTCGCCCGTTTCCTGCGGCATCACGTGGGGCTGCAACCGGGCGAGCGGCTGGCGATCCAGCTGGGCAACTGCCTGCAGTATCCCGTCGCCACCTACGCGGCGCTCAAGGCGGGGCTGGTGCTGGTCAACACCAATCCGCAGTACACCCGCGGCGAGGCGTTGCACCAGTTCAGGGATTCCGGCGCCAGGGCGCTGCTGGTGGTCGAGCCGCTGCTGCCGCTGATCCGCAGCCTGCGCGGCGAGACGGCCATCAAGCAACTGATCGTCGCCCGTGCCGACGATTTCGAGCGCCCTCGCCACGAGATCGACGAGCCCGGTGCCGTGGGTTTCATGCAGGCGCTGCGGCTGGGCGAGCAGTGCCCGCCGCTGGACAGCGTCGCCGACCTCGAACGGCTGGCGCTGCTGCAGTACACCGGCGGCACCACCGGCGTTTCGAAGGGGGCGATGATCAGCCACCGCAACCTGCTGGCCAACGTGCTGCAGTGCAAGGAGCTGTTTCTGCGCCCCGGTCTGATCGAGCCGGGCAAGGACATCCGCATCGCGCCGTTGCCGCTGTACCACATCATGCGTTCGCCACCAACATGCTGATCTCGGTGGGTCTCGGCATCCACACCGTGTTCGTCCGCGATGCGCGCAACCTCGACGAACTGGTGGCGGCGATGAAGCACCATCGTTCACCCTGATGAACGGCATCAACACCCTGTTCGTCGGGTTGATGAGCCATCCGGAGTTCGACAGCATCGATTTTTCCCGGGTGAAGTACGCCAACTCCGGTGGCGCGCCGCTCAACAGCGCCATCGAGCAGCGCTGGTTCGAGCGTACCGGCACGCTGATCCGCGAAGGCTTCGGGCTGACCGAGACCTCTCCGGTGGTTTCGACCGCGACGCCGGTGACACCGCACAAGCCGGGCTGCGTCGGCCAGCCGCTGGTCGATACCGAGATCCGCGCGGTGCGCGACGACGGCAGCGAGGCGCTGCCCGGTGAGCCCGGCGAGCTGTGGGTGCGCGGGCCGCAGGTCATGCAGGGCTACTGGCAGCGCCCCGAGGAAACCGCCCAGGCGCTGACCGCGGACGGCTGGCTGAAGACCGGCGATATCTGCACGATCGACGAGGACCGGCTGCTGAAGATCGTCGACCGCAAGAAGGACATGATCCTGGTGTCCGGCTTCAACGTCTTTCCCAACGAGATCGAGGACGTGCTGATGCAGCATCCGGCCGTGCGCGAATGCGTGGCCGTCGGCGTGCCGGACGCGCGCAAGGGCGAGGCGGTGAAGGTCTATGTCAGCCTCAAGGAGGCCGGCGTCGACGGCGAGGCGCTACTGCGGCATTGCCGGCAGTTCCTGACCGGCTACAAGGTGCCGGGTTTCGTCGAGATCCGCGACGAGCTGCCGAAGACCGCGGTGGGCAAGCTGCTGCGCCGCCAGCTGCGTGACGAGGCACGCGCCGCCGCAGGTTGATCGGTGCCTCTATATATAAGTGCCGGGGCGACGAATGGCGCTGCCGGGCGGCAGCCCTGCCGGCGCCGCACGGTGCCTCGCGAAGCCGCGGCAGCCGGGTGGAAAAATGATTCCGCGCTTGTTGCTCGGGGGGCTTTCTGATATAAAGCAGCGCTCTTTTCTAGGGGCCCGGTATCTTCGTTCCCAGCGTGGCCGGTAAGACCCCCATGAAACGTGGCGCTGAGCGCCGAACTGACAAGTGAATTCAAGCGGCCAACCCATGCCGGGTTGGGCATGTGGTTTAGAGGGCTGAGGCATGTCGAGAGTCTGTCAAGTTACCGGTAAGGGTCCGGTAACCGGGAACAACATTTCCCACGCGAACAACAAAACCCGTCGTCGTTTCCTGCCGAACCTGCAGCATCATCGCTTCTGGGTCGAGTCCGAGAAGCGCTTCGTGCGTCTGCGCGTTTCCGCCAAGGGCATGCGCGTCATCGATAAGCGTGGCATCGACGTCGTTCTGGCCGAGCTGCGCGCCCGCGGCGAAAAGGTTTAAGGAGAGCAATCATGCGTGACCTGATCCGTTTGGTGTCCAGCGCCGGTACCGGCCACTTCTACACCACCGACAAGAACAAGCGCACCACCCCCGACAAGATCGAAATCAAGAAATTCGATCCGGTCGTACGCAAGCACGTGATCTACAAGGAAGCCAAGATCAAGTAATTGATCGGCCCTTGATGGAAGAACCCGCCACCCGGCGGGTTTTTTCGTTTCTGGCGGTCGGCAGGGCGCGCCGCTCGTCAGCGCTCCGGCTAATTTGACAAGAGTCATGTGCTCCCGGCGGAAATTCGCTATCGTTCGCACTTTCTCTTTTTCCACTTCCGGCACGAGGATGCGCAGCGCATGGCGAAGACGGACGGGCCCATCGCGGCAGACAGCAAGAGCACTTCCAGCATCGCCCTGCAGGCGGCTTCCGAGGACATCTGGGCGCAGAAATACCGCCTGACCAGCAAGGACGGCACGCCGATCGACGACAGCGTCGACGACACCTGGCAGCGCGTCGCCCGTGCGCTGGCCGACGTCGAGCCGGCCAAGCAGCGCGAGCACTGGTACGAGCGCTTTCTCTGGGCGCTGCGCAACGGCGCCATCCCGGCCGGGCGGATCATCTCCAACGCCGGTGCACAGGACTACAAGCCGGCCACCTCGACCATCAACTGCACCGTCTCCGGCACCATCACCGACTCGATGGACGATATCCTCGGCAAGGTCCACGAGGCCGGCCTGACGCTCAAGGCCGGCTGCGGCATCGGCTACGAGTTCAGCACCCTGCGCCCGCGCGGCTCCTTCGTCTCGGGGGCCGGCGCGCACACCAGCGGCCCGCTGTCGTTCATGGACATCTTCGACAAGATGTGCTTCACCGTCAGCTCCGCCGGCGGCCGCCGCGGCGCGCAGATGGGCACCTTCGAGGTCGGCCATCCGGACGTGCGCGAGTTCATCCGCGCCAAGCGCGAGGACGGCCGGCTGCGCCAGTTCAACCTCAGCCTGCTGATCACCGACGAATTCATGCAGGCGGTGGAGGCCGACGGCGAATGGCCGCTGATCTTCCCGGTGCACGCCAAGGAAGCCGCCGAGCTGGACCTGAACGACGCCGAACGCGTGCTCTGGCGCGAATGGCCGGTGCACGACGACTACATCGTGCGCGAGGACGGCCTGGTCGCCTGCAAGATCTACGGCAGGGTCAAGGCGCGGCACCTGTGGACATGATCATGGTCTCCACCTACGACTACGCCGAGCCGGGCTTCATCCTCATCGACCGGGTCAATCAGTTGAACAACAACTGGTGGTGCGAGGCGATCCGCGCGACCAATCCCTGCGGCGAGCAGCCGCTGCCGCCCTATGGCTCCTGCCTGCTGGGCTCGGTCAACCTGACTCATTTCGTGGTCGACCCGTTCGGCGCCGAGGCGCGCTTCGACTGGGAGAAGTACCGCGAGGTGGTGCGCATCTTCACCCGCATGCTGGATAACGTCGTCGAGATCAACGGCCTGCCGCTGGAGCAGCAGCGCCACGAGATCGAGAGCAAGCGCCGCCACGGCATGGGCTTCCTCGGCCTCGGCTCGACCCTGGCGCTGCTCAAGCTGCGTTATGGCAGCCCGGAGGCCTGCGTGTTCACCGAGGAAGTCGCCCGCGAGATGGCGCTGGTCGGTTGGGAACAGGCGCTGGAGCTGTCGAAGGAGAAGGGCGCGGCGCCGCTGCTGAGCGAGGACTTCGAGGTCACCGCCGAGATGCTGCGCAAGCGTCCGGAAATGGCCAAGGATGGCTACCAGGTCGGTGACCGCATCGCCGGCCGGGTGCTGCACGCCAAGTACTCGCGCTACATGCAGAAGATCGCCGAGTACGCGCCGGACCTGATCGAGGCGCTGGCCGAGCAGGGCGCGCGCTTCACCCACCACAGCTCCATCGCACCCACCGGCACCATCAGCCTGAGCCTGGCCAACAACGCTTCCAACGGCATCGAGCCGAGCTTCGCCCACCACTACTCGCGCAACCTGATCCGCCCCGGGCGCAAGGCCAAGGAGAAGATCGAGGTATTCAGCTACGAACTGCTGGCCTACCGCACGCTGATCAACGAGCGTGCCAAGCCGGGCTCCGACGCGCCGGGCGAGAAGCTGCCGGACTACTTCATCACCGCCGACGACGTCAGCCCGACCCAGCACGTGGACATCCAGGCCGCCGCGCAGAAGTGGGTCGACTCGTCGATCTCCAAGACCGCCAACGTGCCGACCGACTACCCGTTCGAGGCGTTCAAGGACATCTACCGCTACGCCTGGCGCCAGGGCCTGAAGGGCTGCACCACCTTCCGCTTCAACCCGGCGGCCTTCCAGGGCGTGCTGGTCAAGGAAGCCGACCTGGAGAAGACCCTCTACCGCTTCACCCTCGAGGACGGCAGCGTGGTCGAGCTCAAGGGTAATCAGGAAGTGGAATACGATGGCGAGGTGAACACCGCCGCCAACCTGTTCGACGCCCTGAAAGAAGGCTACTACGGCAAGTACTGAGCCGGCCTGCCAACCATTTTGGACGCCGGGCCGCGAACGCCGCCCGGCAGGAGAGATTGCACAATGACCGTAAAGATCACCCAGCGCATCAAGGGCTTCAAGGTCGTCGACGAGACCCTCGAGCGTCCCGCGGCGGCAGCGGCCAACACCGACGCCAAGGCGGGCAAGACCGTCCAGGTGGTGGAGATGGACGAGAGCCTGCAGCGCCCGGAAACCCTGATCGGCATGACCTACAAGATCAAGTCGCCGCTGTTCGAGCACGCGCTCTACGTCACCGTCAACGACATCGTGCTCAATGCCGGCACGCCGCACGAGCAGCGCCGGCCGTTCGAGATCTTCATCAATTCGAAGAACATGGACCACTTCCAGTGGATCGTCGCGCTGACCCGCATCATGTCCGCGGTGTTCCGCAAGGGCGGCGACTGCACCTTCCTGGTGGAGGAACTGAAGGCGGTGTTCGACCCGCGCGGCGGCTACCTGAAGAAGGGCGGCGTCTACATGCCGTCGATCGTCGCCGAGATCGGCGCGGTGCTGGAGCGCCATCTGATCGCCATCGGCATGCTCGAAGGCCAGGCGCTGGACGAAACCCAGCTCAAATACCTGGCCGAGAAGCGCGCCGCCTACGAGGCCAGCCAGGGCGCCGTGGCGGTCGAGCCGGGCGAGGGTTTCCCCGCCGGCGCGCAGTTGTGCAACAAGTGCAATACCCAGGCGGTGGTGCAGATGGACGGCTGCGCCACCTGCCTCAACTGCGGCCATTCCAAGTGCGGCTGAGCGGCTCGCCTTGATCGACGGCCCGCTTTACCGAGCGGGCCGGTCTCTGCTAGATTCCAACACATCGTCGTCCAGACAACCCTCAGGTCATGGATTCCATGCTTGCGATCGCACACTGCCTTTCCCGGGTGAAGCCCGCCGCTCACGGCCAGGCGCACCTGTGTGCAATCGCACCTCTCGCATCTGTCGTTGCCGCCTTGGCAATCGCGCCGCCACCTCCACAGGCGGTCGCACTGGGCTGATTCGCCCGCTTCGCAGCTCCAGCTCTGCTTTTCCGGCCCGTTCGGGGTCGCTGCGTGATCGTTTCCGACACGCGCTGGGGCCTGTTTCGCTTCGACAGGTGATTATCGATGACCTTCAACAAATCGCTTTGGACGTCCTATGGCGTCATGACGCTTTTCGTGCTGCTCTGGGGCAGTGCGGCCATATTCACCCGCTGGGGGCTCGACCACGGCTCGCCGTTCGCCCTGCTGATCGTGCGCTTCGCCCTGGCGCTGATGGCGGTGCTGCTCATCGGGGCATACCGGGGGCGCTGGCGGCCCGCCTCCGGCACCGCCGGCCCGGCGGTCGCCAGCGGCCTGCTGATGATCGGCTGCTATTCGATCTGCTATTTCCAGGCCATGGCCTGCGGCGTTACCCCGGGGGTGATGGCGACGTTGCTGGGCGTCCAGCCGATCCTGACCTTGCTGCTGCTGGAGCGGCGCTTTTCGCCGCTGCGCCTGATCGGGCTGCTGGTGGCGCTGGGCGGGCTGGCCGCCGTGGTGTTCCAGAGCCTGGTGCTGGCGCGCTTCTCGCTCGGCGGCATGCTGTTCGCCCTGGGCGCGCTGCTGTGCATGACGCTGGGGGCGATCCTGCAGCAGCGCATCCGTCAGAGTCCGGTGGAGATCCTGCCGATACAGTACGCGGTTAGCCTGCTGCTGTGCCTGGTGTTCGTACCGTTCCAGCCGTTTCGCCTCGAGGCCGTTGCCGGCTTCATCGTGCCGGTGCTCTGGTTGGGGCTGATCATTTCGGTGGCCGCGCAGCTGCTGCTGTACCGGATGATCCGGGCGGGCAATCTGGTCAACGTCACCAGCCTGTTCTATCTGGTGCCGGTGGTTACCGTGGGGATGGATTACCTGTTCCTCGGCAACCGCCTGACGTCTCTCGGCCTGCTGGGCATGGGGGCGATCCTGCTGGGCCTGGGACTGGTGTTCAAGGCGGCGCCGGCCTCGCGAGCGACCTGAGGACAGGGCCGGCCGGCACGGTGGTGGGCAAGCCAGGCCCACCTCCGGACCGCGCTGGCCACGGCGTGGCTGCCGCTCGGCTGCGGTGGAAAAGCGCTGCGCGAGTTTTCACCGGCGCATCCAACGGTGCTGGCCGGCAGGCGTCAGCTCACCACGCGGTAGCACGGCGCGTAGGGCACTCCGCCGGGCAGCTTCATGCGGTGCTGCACGACGAAGGCCTGCAGCAGTTCGTCCAGCGGCCGCATGACCGCCGCGTCGCCGTGGATCTCGTAGCGCCCGTACTGTTCGATGCGGCGGATGCCCTTGTCCTTGACGTTGCCGGCGACGATACCGGAGAACGCGCGGCGCAGGTTGGCGGCCAGCTCGTGGGGCGGCAGATCGCGCCTGAGCTGCAGGTTGGCCATGTTCTCGTGGGTGGGGTCGAACGGCCGCTGGAAGCCTTCCTCGATCTTCAGCAGCCAGTTGAAGTGGAAGGCGTCGTTGCGTTCGCGGCGGAAGCGCCTGACCGTTCGCAGCCCTTCGGCCATCTGCCGGGCGACTTCGCTGGGGTCGTCGATGATGATCTGGTAACGCTGCTGTGCGGCCTCGCCCAGGGTCGCGCCGACGAAGGCGTGGATCTGCCGCAGATAGGGTTCGGCATCCTGCGGGCCGGTGAGGATGACCGGGAAGGGCAGCTCGCGGTTGGCCGGATGCAGCAGGATGCCGAGCAGGTAGAGGAATTCCTCGGCGGTGCCGACCCCGCCGGGGAAGACGATGATGCCGTGGCCGACACGCACGAAGGCCTCCAGGCGCTTCTCGATGTCCGGCAGGATCACCAGTTCGTTGACGATCGGATTGGGCGCCTCGGCGGCGATGATGCCCGGTTCGGTCAGGCCCAGGTAGCGGCTGCCGACCAGGCGCTGCTTGGCGTGGCCGATGGTGGCGCCCTTCATCGGCCCCTTCATCACGCCGGGGCCGCAGCCGGTGCAGACGTCCAGGCTGCGCAGGCCGAGTTCGTGGCCGACGCGCTTGCTGTACTTGTATTCCTCGGTGCTGATCGAGTGCCCACCCCAGCACACCACCATGTTCGGCTCCACGCCGGGGCGCAGGGTGCGGGCGTTGCGCAGCAGGTGGAAGACGTAGTCGGTGATGCCCTGCGAGCTGCTCAGGTCGATGCGGGCACTGTCCAGTTCGCTTTCGGTATAGACGATGTCGCGCAGCGCGCTGAACAGCATCTCCCGCGTGCTGGCGATCATCTCGCCGTCGACGAAGGCGTCGGCCGGGGCATTGAACAGTTCCAGGCGCACGCCGCGGTCCTGCTGCAGGATGCGCACCTCGAAATCCTCGTAGGCCTCGAGGATGGTCTTGGCGTTGTCGATACGGGTGCCGGTGTTGAGGATGGCCAGGGCGCACTGGCGGAACAGCTTGTGGGTACTGCCCGCGCCGACTTCGCTGAGCTGCTGGACTTCACGTTGCGAGAGGGTTTCCAGGCTGCCCTTGGGGCTTACCGAGGCGTTGATTACTTGGCGTTGGGTCATTCTTCGTTCCCTGAGGGCGATGCCTCCGAAGGCCGGTTGCATCGGGATGGTGAGCGCCCATGGTCATCCATGGGCTGCCGCGTTCACGGCCTGGCATATCGCGCGTGATGGTCTCGGCGGGAGGGGCTGAAGGCGGCAGGGGGCGTCATCTTACCCGCCATGCTCCGCGTTGCGGGCATGGATTCTCGACATGCCGTCGCGCGATCGCGTTCGGCCCGGCCCAAGCCACTGCGGCTCAGGCCGCGGCGTCAGAACGCAAAGGGTAAGACACTCGCAGGCTGCTGGCGTGCGGCGAGCAGGCGGCGAAATTCGTCGGGGTTCTTCACCTGGACGTCGGGCTGGCCGGCGAAGTGCTGCGCGGCGATCAGGCGCGACAGCCAGAAGCGCACGCAGGCGACCCGCAGCATCGGTTGCCACAGCTCGGCTTCGGCCGGGGTGAAGCGGCGCAGGGCGGAGTAGGCGGCCAGCAGCGGCTCGCTGCGCTCGCCGTCGATCTCGCCGTTGGGGTGCGAACACCAGTCGTTCACGGCGATGGCCAGGTCGTAGAGCATCGGCCCGGAGCAGGCGTTGTAGAAGTCGATCACGCCGGTCAGGTGGCTGCCTTCGAACAGCACGTTGTCGCGGAACAGGTCGGCGTGCAGGTTGGCGCGCGGCAGGGCGAGCAGTTTCGGGCGCAGCTCGGCGATCTCCGCCAGGCCGTCGCGCAGCAGCAGCAACTGATCCTCGTGCAGGCCCAGCGCCAGGCTCGGGCCCTGTTCCTGCATCCAGTCCAGGCCGCGGTCGCTGGCGCGCTCGAGGATGTGTTCGCGGGTCGCCAGGTGCAGCCGGGCCAGCAGCCGGCCGACCTCCGCGCAGTGGTGCGCGTTGGGTTCGGCCACATGCCGGCCGGGTAGCCGCGGCTGCAGCAGTGCCGGCTTTTCCGCCAGCTCGCGCAACGCCTCGCCCTGCCCGGTGCGCAGCGCGTAGGGCACCGGCAGTCCGGCGCGCTGCAGCACGTCGAGCAGCTCGATGAAGAACGGCAGGTCCTGCGTCGGCCCACGCTCGATCAGCGTCAGTACGTATTCGCCCTGCTCCAGGCTGACGAAGAAGTTGCTGTTTTCGCTGCCCGCGGCGATACCCTGGAAATCGCGCAGCCGCCCGAGGCCGTAGGGCGCCAGGAAGGCTTCCAGTTCGTCGCGTTGCAGGGGCGTGAATACCGACATGGCAGTCTCCTACCTATCAGGGCATTACCAGCTGAAGATCTTCCAGGACGGAATCAGCATGTCCGGCTGGTCGGCGCGAACGAAGTTGCCGTCGTTGCCGTCGGCGCGCACCAGGAAGTAGGGCTTGCCGTGCTTGGGGGTGATCTTCACGGCGTAGAGGAAGCCATTGACGCGGTATTCCTCGACGGTGCGGTCGCCCTCCTGGCGGATGGTCACGTCCGGCTCGCCTTCGACCGGTTCCTGGGCGAAACCGGCCAGGGGCACGCACGCCAGCAGGCTGGCCAGCATCAGGTGTTTGAGAGCGCGCATGATAACCTTGTCCCTTTGTCGATAAGTGGTCCTTGGCATTCTAGCTCCGGGCCCGCCGAAAAGGTTGATTCCGCTCATGAGCCAAGCCCCCCTCGTCCTGGTGGACGGTTCGTCCTACCTCTACCGCGCCTTCCATGCGCTGCCCCCGCTGACCACCTCCGCCGGCAAGCCCACCGGAGCGGTCAAAGGGGTGTTGAACATGCTGCTGGCGCTGCGCAAGCAGTATCCCGACAGCCCCTTCGCGGTGGTCTTCGATGCCAAGGGCCCGACCTTCCGCGACGAGCTGTTCGAACACTACAAGTCCCACCGCCCGCCGATGCCGGACGACCTGCGCGTGCAGATCGAACCGCTGCACGCCGCCGTGCGCGCGCTGGGCCTGCCATTGCTGAACGTGGACGGCGTCGAGGCGGACGACGTCATCGGCACCCTGGCTAGGCAGTGCGCGGCACTGGGCCGCGACGTGGTGATTTCCACCGGCGACAAGGACATGGCGCAGCTGGTCTGCCCGCACGTCACGCTGGTCAACACCATGACCGGCAGCGTGTATGACATCGAGGGGGTGAAGAGCAAGTTCGGTGTCGGCCCGGAACTGATCATCGACTTCCTCGCGCTGATGGGCGACAAGGTCGACAACATCCCCGGCGTGCCCGGCGTCGGCGAGAAGACCGCCTGCGGCCTGCTCAACGGCATCCCCGGCGGGCTCAAGGGGCTCTACGACAACCTCGACCAGGTCGCCGGTCTGCCGATCCGCGGCGCCAAGTCGCTGGGCGCCAAGCTGGCCGAGCACCGCGACGCGGCGTTCATGTCCTACGAGCTGGCGACGATCAAGCTCGACGTGGCGCTGGACGTCGAGGTCGGCGACCTGATGCCCGGCGCGCCGCATCGCGAGGCGCTGATCGCGCTGTATCGCGAACTGGAGTTCAAGCAGTGGCTCGACGAGCTGCTGCGCGAAGCCAAGGCGGCGGGAGAGAACTGCGAGGCGGCACCCGAGGATTGCTCGATTCAGGCCGAGGCGCAGTACGACACGGTCCTCGAACAGGCCGAGTTCGACGCCTGGCTGGCTCGGCTACAGGCCGCCGACTGCTTCGCCTTCGATACCGAGACCACCAGCCTCGATGCCCAGCGCGCCGAGCTGGTCGGCCTGTCGTTCGCCGTCGAGGTTGGGCGGGCAGCCTATGTGCCGCTCTGCCATCACTACATGGGCGTGCCGGCGCAGCTCGATCGCGACACGGTGCTCGCCGCGCTCAAACCGCTGCTGGAAGACCCGGCGAAAACCAAGGTCTGCCAGCACGGCAAGTACGACATGAACGTGCTGATGCACTACGGCATCGAGATGCGCGGTATGGCCTACGACACCATGCTCGAATCCTACGTGCTGGACGCCACCGCCACCCGCCACGACATGGACAGCCTGGCGCTAAAATACCTCGGCCGCGGCACCATCCGCTTCGAGGACATCGCCGGCAAGGGCGCCAAGCAGCTGACCTTCGACCAGATCGCCATCGAGCAGGCCGGGCCTTACGCGGCCGAGGATGCCGATGTCACCCTGCGCCTGCACCAGACCCTGCTCGGCAAGCTCGAACAGACACCGTCGCTGCTCCGGGTACTGCGCGAGATCGAGATGCCGCTGGTACCGGTGCTGGCGCGCATCGAGCGCAACGGCGCGCTGGTCGATGCGCAACTGCTCGGCCAGCAGAGCGTCGAACTGGGCGAGAAGCTGGTGCAGCTCGAGCGCGAGGCCTTCGACATCGCCGGCGAGGAGTTCAACCTCGGCTCGCCCAAGCAGCTCGGCGCGATTCTCTATGACAAGCTCGGCTGCCCGGTACTTTCCAAGACCGCCGGCGGCCAGCCGTCGACCGCCGAGGGCGTGCTCGCCGAACTGGCCGAGCAGGATTACCCGCTGCCCAAGGTGATCATGCAGCACCGTTCCCTGAGCAAGCTCAAGGGCACCTACACCGACAAGCTGCCGCAGCAGATCAACCCGCGCACCGGGCGCATCCACACCAGCTACCACCAGGCGGTGGCCGCCACCGGCCGGCTGTCCTCGTCGGACCCGAACCTGCAGAACATCCCGATCAGGACGGCCGAGGGACGGCGTATCCGCCAGGCCTTCATCGCGGCGCCGGGCTACACGCTGCTGGCGGCCGACTATTCGCAGATCGAACTGCGCATCATGGCCCACCTGGCGCAGGACGCCGGCCTGCTGCATGCCTTCCAGAACGACCTGGACGTGCACCGCGCCACGGCTGCCGAAGTCTTCGGCGTGCCGCTGGACCAGGTAACCGCCGATCAGCGGCGCAGCGCCAAGGCGATCAACTTCGGCCTGATCTACGGCATGAGCGCCTTCGGCCTGGCCAAGCAGATCGACGTCGGTCGCAAGGAGGCTCAGGAATACATCGACCGCTACTTCGCCCGCTACCCGGGCGTGCTCGCCTACATGGAGCGCACCCGCGCCCAGGCGGCCGAGCAGGGCTACGTCGAAACGCTGTTCGGTCGCCGCCTGTACCTGCCGGAAATCCATTCGAAGAACGGCGCCATGCGCAAGGCCGCCGAACGCACCGCGATCAACGCGCCGATGCAGGGCACGGCTGCCGACATCATCAAGCGCGCGATGATCGCCGTGGACGGCTGGCTGCAGGAAAGCGGGCTGGACGCCAAGGTGATCCTGCAGGTGCATGACGAACTGGTGCTGGAGGTCCGCGCGGAGCGGGTCGAGCAGGTGCGCGAGGCGATCTGCCCGCTGATGAGCAGTGCCGCGGAGCTGAGCGTGCCGCTGCTGGTGGAAGCCGGTGTCGGCGGCAACTGGGACGAAGCGCATTGAGCCTTGGCCGAATTTTTTTTCGCCAGTGGTGAACTAATCCGGAAACCGTTCGGTCAGAGCATGCGAAGGGTGTAAAAATCCTTCGATGCTCCTTGTTGTGTTAAGTGTTGGCAGATCTCTGGACCCCGCCCTAGCGGTCCGGATTTGAACCTCGAACTTCCCCCTCCCCCAATGAAGTTCGAGGTTTTTTTTGCCTGCGGAAAAATGCGCGGTCTCGGCGCGCGGGGGCCTTCCTTGGGGGAGGCCGCGGCGTTTATGGACGGCCGGTTTGCGCAACATCTTGCACAGCCCAATTGTGGATAACCCTGTTGATGAAACGCTGCAAGGCATAGCCTGCAAAGGCTTCGGCTACCTGCGCAACTTTCTGCCAGGTGGTGTGCAAGATGTTGCGCAACTTTCTGTGCGCTGGATCACAAACGGCTTTCGCAGGGTTCGGCCTATTTTTATAACCAATTGATACATAAGCTATTTCTTCTTTTGGCACGCTGCTTGTACTGCAAGGAACGCCCATTCGGCATTCATTCCAGACAAGGAGAGCACCCATGCCAACACCCGCGTACCTGTCCCTCGAAGGCACCAAGCAAGGCCTGATCACCGCCGGCACCTTCACCGAGGACTCTGTGGGTAACATCTTCCAGGAAGGCCACGAAGACCAGATCCTGGTACAGGCCTTCCAGCACCAGGTCATCATCCCGCGCGACCCGCAATCCGGCCAGCCGACCGGCCAGCGCGTGCACAAGCCGCTGATGATCACCAAGGTGTTCGACAAGTCCTCGCCGCTGATCTTCAACGCCCTGACCTCCGGCGAACGCCTGAACAAGTGCCGCCTGGAGTGGTATCGCACCTCGTCCACCGGGACCCAGGAGCACTACTTCACCATCGAGCTGGAAGATGCGGTGATCGTCGACGTGCAGTCGCGCATGCCCAACTGCCAGGACCCGAACATGTCCCACTTCACCCACCTGGAAGACGTCTACTTCACCTATCGCAAGATCGTCTGGACCCACGAGGTCTCCGGTACGTCCGGTTCCGACGACTGGCGCACCCCGATCGCCGGTTGAGGCGACACCCTTTGGCCAGCGCAGGCTGGCCAAGGTTTTTTTGATGCAGTGAACGGAAAAACCGACCGGCCGCTCTGCAATGCGCAGCCCGCGTATTGCAGAGCGGCCGCTACCCGATAAGCCGGGTCCCCGCAGCGCTCATGCGTCCCGCCATGGACGGAAACAGGAGGAACATGGATGTTCGCCGCAGCCAGCCAGCCCCATTTCACGCTGAGCATCGAAGGGTTCGAGCACGACCTGCAGGTGCTGGCCTTCGACGGCCACGAAGCCATCGCCCAGCCCTACCGCTTCGACCTCGAACTGGTCAGCGAACGCCCCGAGCTGGACCTCGAGGCCCTGTTGCACCGGCCGGCCTTCCTGGCCTTCGATCGCGCCGGCGGCGGCATCCATGGCCTGATCCACC